>JAAVXK010000083.1 GCA_022790615.1 Lachnospiraceae bacterium | reverse complement strand
TAATATATTCAGGGACCCAAGGTGGGGACGGGGGCATGAGACATTCGGCGAAGACCCTTATCTTACGTCGAGGCTTGGCGTAAGATTTATTAACGGTATACAGGGACATCATGAAAAATATCTCAAAGCGGCCGCATGCGCCAAGCATTTTGCAGTACACTCCGGTCCGGAGGACGAAAGGCACAGCTTTAACGCTATTGCATCCGCAAAAGATATAAGGGAGACGTATTTTCCTGCGTTCAAGGCATGTGTGAAGGAAGCGCATGTCGAGGCCGTAATGGGTGCATATAACAGGACGAACGGCGAGCCGTGCTGCGGTAGCAGAACGCTTTTGAAAGATGTGTTAAGGGACGAATGGGGATTTGACGGCCATGTAACGTCTGACTGCTGGGCCATAAAGGACTTCCACGAATATCATATGGTTACGGACGGGCCTATAGAGTCCGCCGCGCTTGCGATGAACAACGGATGCGACTTAAACTGCGGTAATATTAACGGCAATCTTATACAGGCGCAGAAGGATGGTCTTATAAGCGAGGAGACTATAGAGCAGTCTGTGACAAGGCTGTTTGAGACGAGAATGAAGCTTGGATTATTTGACAGCGGTAGTGATAATCCTTATAGCGATATAAAATATGACGTAGTGGACTGTGACGAACACAGGGTTCTCAACTTAAAGGCGGCGGAAAAGTGTATTACACTTCTTAAAAATGAGAATCAAATGCTGCCGCTTAAAAAAGATTCTATTAAAAAAATAGGAATCATAGGGCCTAACGCTGATAACAGACGCGCTCTCGTAGGGAATTATGAGGGAACGGCGTCCGAATATGTAACTATATTGGAAGGAATACGCGAATATCTTGGAGATAGCGTAAGGATTCAATATTCGGAGGGCTGCAGCATATGCAGGGACAGAATCTCCGGGCTTGCGCAGGCGAATGACAGGACGGCTGAGGCGAGGGCGGTTGCGGCTGCGTCTGACGTTGTCATAGCGTGCTTTGGCCTTGACCCTAGTCTTGAGGGAGAGGAAGGAGACCAGGGAAATGAGTTTGCGAGCGGGGATAAGCCAAATCTCAACCTTCCGGGAATACAAAAAGACGTTCTTCAGGCGATATATGAAAGCGGCAAACCTGTCGTGCTTGTTCTACTTTCTGGAAGTGCAATTGCAGTTCCATGGGCCGACGAACATATTCCTGCCATTATTCAGGGCTGGTATCCCGGGGCGCAGGGCGGAAGGGCCATTGCAAGGGTACTTTTCGGAGACGTCAATCCGGAGGGAAAACTGCCGATTACATTTTATAGGACAACAGAGGAACTTCCTGACTTCAGAGATTATTCAATGGAGGGAAGAACTTACAGGTACATGAAAAATGAAGCGTTGTATCCGTTCGGGTATGGCCTGAGTTATACGGACTATGAAATCTCGGATGTTGAAGCTGACACAAATGAGCTTGGAATTGAAAATAAGGTAACAATCTCCGCTTCCATCAGCAATACCGGGGCTATGGACGGCGCGCAGACCATACAGGTGTATGTAAAATTTTTAGCTGACGGAGCGCCAAATTTCCAGTTAAAGGCGCTTAAAAAAGTATGGCTTCGTTCCGGAGAGACAAAACATGTCGATTTCACGCTGGATGCAGACAGCTTCGGCCTGTATGTCGACGACGGCGTAAAGGTGCTGTCGAAAGGAAATTATGAGGTATATGTAGGAATGTCACAGCCTGACGATAGAAGCATAAGGCTTACCGGAAAGAAACCCATATGTATCGAAATGCACTATGACGGCGACGACATGATAGTACCGGAGTAAAACATTACGCGGCGTTATGACGCATTAATTATAAAATAATTAGAAATGAATATATGAAAATACGTCATTATATCATTTTATAAGAATCAAAACGCATTGTGAAAAAAATAAAAGAATGAAAAGGAAATTATATATTTATGTGTTCGTTTGAAAAATGCTGGTTAAACTATGCATGTAATGAGATGTCAAGTAAATATGCCGGAATATTTAAGTCAATATACAGTGATTTTGACGGAACTGTTACCGGCAATACGATTGCCGAAATAAAAGAAGGTTTTGGAATATTTTTTGGGAAAGAGCCGGTTCTTTTAGAAAAACAGGCGAATATGTGCGACGGCATCTGGCTGAAACAATATGAGAAAAGCGACAACAAAGCGGCGGATGAATTTGAGCCGGGAACCGAGGGTTACAGCATATATTATGACGGTGAAAATCAGTTAATCGTAGTTGCCGCATCAGGTGAAAACGGAGTCATGTACGGTGTTTTTGAACTTCTTAGAATCATACAGTCCGGCCGCGACATATGCGATATTAATATTTGCCACGCTCCGAAGATGCCTATAAGGATGATTGACCACTGGGATAATATAATGGGCGATATTGAAAGAGGTTATTCCGGGGATTCGTTTTTCTTTAAAGAAAATGAAATCCTATTTGGCGACAGGACGAAAGCGTATGCAAGAATGATGGCGTCAATCGGAATTAACGCGATTACAATCAATAATGTTAATGTACATGAGGTTGAGTCGTACCTTATAACAGACAGATTTCTCGGAATGATGAAAAAGTACAGCGACCTTTTCGTTTCATATGGAATCAAGCTGTATCTCAGCGTCAATTTTGCTTCTCCAATGCAGATTGGCGGACTTGGCGTATGCGACCCGCTTGACGACGGTGTAATAAAATGGTGGAATGAGACGTCAAGGCATGTCTATGAAGTTATTCCCGAATTTGGCGGATATCTTGTGAAAGCGGATTCGGAGGGAAGACCGGGACCGTTCACCTATGGAAGGACGCATGCCGATGGGGCAAATATGCTTGCAAAGAGCGTCTCTCCATTTGGCGGAAACGTCGTATGGAGATGTTTTGTATACAACTGCAAACAGGACTGGAGGGACAGAAAGACTGACAGGGCGAGGGCGGCGTATGATAATTTTGCGGGCCTTGACGGTCAGTTTGACGATAACGTCATTTTGCAGATTAAAAACGGACCGATGGATTTTCAGGTGCGTGAGCCGGTATCGCCTCTGTTTGGGGCAATGAAGAAGACGAATATGTTCCTTGAAGTGCAGGCCGCGCAGGAATACACCGGACAGCAGAGACATATTTGTTATCTCGTTCCCATGTGGAAAGAAATACTTGACTTTGACACGCATGCGTCCGACAGGGGCTGCATAAGTGAGATAGTATCGGGAAAGGCTTACGGTAACAGGCTTTGTGGAATGGCTGCGGTGACAAACACGGGCGACGATGCAAACTGGACGGGACATGATTTTGCGGCGGCTAACCTGTTCGGCTACGGCATGCTATGTTTTGACACGGAGAGAAGCGCACAAGATATAGCCGCCGAGTGGGCCGCATGTACGTTTGGCATTGACAAAGAGATTGTAGACAATGTATGCAGAATGCTTATTATGTCGTGGCCTGCCTATGAGAAATACACGTCTCCGCTTGGAATCGGCTGGATGGTTAATCCGAGCGACCACTACGGACCGAATGTCGACGGATATGAGTACGACGTATGGGGAACGTACCACCGGGCCGACTGTAAAGGAGTCGGAATCGACAGAAGCGCGGCGACGGGAACCGGTTACGCCGCCCAGTATAACAGTCCATGGCGCGAGCTGTATGAGAGGGTTGAGACAACGCCGGAGGAGCTTCTTTTGTTTTTCCATCATATCAGCTATGACCACGTATTATCAACGAAGAAAACTGTAATCCAGCACATTTACGACACGCATTTTGAGGGGGTAGAGGACGTCGAACGTATGATTGGATTGTGGAAGGCGCTCGAGGGAAAGATTGACGCCGCGAGATTTGCTAGGGTGTTGGAAAGGCTTACTGTCCAGTATGAGAGCTCTAAGGAGTGGCGGGACCGGATTAACACGTATTTTTACAGAATGTCCGGAATTGCAGACAGTAAGGGAAGAACCATATATTAATTGTTATGTGAAGATATATATGAAAGATAAGCGCAGAATATATATAATATATGAAAAGATATATAAAATGATAGAATAAATAATATGTTAAACAATATGTTAAATGATATATTAAAATATATCTGAAAAATATACTGCCGTCCGCGTTCTGCGAATTTTGTGTAATTCAAAATATACAAAATTTTCATGTGAAATGTTTGGGACGGCAAGTATATTTTTAAGCCAAAATGTACATCATTTTTAATGTAACAACATTAGGAGGATGTACCGTATGGCTCAATATAAAGTTGAAATATGTGGGGTGAACACATCAAAGCTGCCGCTTTTGAAAAATGAGGAAAAAGACGAACTATTCGACAAAATTCTTAATGGGGATACAAACGCAAGAGAAAAATATATTAAAGGTAATTTGCGATTGGTTCTAAGTATTATTCAGAGATTTTCAAATAATGTTGATGATATAGATGATTTGTTCCAGATAGGCTGTATCGGACTCATGAAGGCAATCGACCATTTTGACGTGACGCAGCAGGTAAAGTTTTCTACTTATGCCGTTCCGATGATTATCGGAGAGATTAGAAGGTATCTGCGCGATAACAACAGCATAAGGGTCAGCCGCTCAATTCGTGATATTGCGTACAAGGCTGTATACGCGAAGGAAAATTTGAGGAAAGAGTGCGACAGGGAACCGACGGTTGAGGAGATAGCAAAGTCAATCGGGATAACTCCGGAGGAAGTGATATATGCGCTCGACGCCATACAGAGTCCCGTATCTCTGTACGAGCCGGTATATTCGGACGGCGGCGATACATTATACATTATGGACCAGGTCAGCGACAAGAAAAACCGGGAAGAGAACTGGATAGAGGAGATTTCCCTTAAGGAGGCCTTGTCCCATCTTGGAAACAGGGAGAGGGATATTATACACCTCAGATACTTCGACGGAAAGACCCAGATGGAAGTTGCCGACGAGATAAACATATCGCAGGCCCAGGTATCGCGCCTTGAAAAAAACGCCCTGAAGTCCATGAAAACATTTTTGTCCAATACGTAGCCGGTACACTGGCGTACTGACTCATTGACAATATCCTAATTAGCCAAACTAAATAGAAGCTAAGTCATGCCCCGTAGCCTGCCGCGGGGTATTTGACTATAAGAAGAACGTGTTGTTGTGCATTCCCCGTGAAAACGCGGCATATAGTATTATGGAGACACTATGAAGTTTTGGAGTTTTTGCCGTGCGGATATGTGAGCTTAAGCATAAGGAAGTTATAAATATATGTGACGGACAGAAGATGGGATGTATTACAGACTTAGTGTTCGAATTATGTAAAGGCTGTATAACCCATATTATAATACCGGGGCCGTGCAAGGCATTTGGAATATTTGGAAGGGAGGAGGAGTATGTCATTCCGGTACGCTGCGTAAAGCAGATAGGGGAAGACGTCGTGCTTGTAGAGTGCGACTCGGCGGAATTTCTTCATAAGGCGAAGTGCTGCTGATGTACTTTCCAAGGTTATATGTTCAATTGAGCTTAATTGTCTTTTATAATCTTTTCGCGGAAAATTTCAACAAAAACCTTGCTATCAGGCATTTTATCATATATAATTATTGTGTACAAAAACAGATTTATCCATATTCATAAGGGAGGAAATATTGATGAAATGTCCATATTGTGGAAAAGAGGATACCAGGGTAATTGACTCACGCCCGGCTGACGACAATAATTCGATAAGACGCAGAAGGCAGTGTGACAAGTGCGCCAAAAGATTTACTACATATGAGAAAGTCGAGGCGATTCCACTCGTAGTTGTAAAAAAGGATTTGACGCGCGAGCAGTACGACCGTACAAAAATAGAAAAGGGCGTTTTCAAGTCATGCCATAAGAGGCCGATTCCAGTGGACAGGATCAATTCTACCGTGGACAGCATTGAAAATAAAATATTTAATCTTGAGGAACGGGAGGTTTCAAGCAATGCAATCGGCGAGATTGTGATGGAGAAGCTGAAAGAGCTTGACGCGGTCGCATATGTGCGCTTTGCCTCGGTTTACAGGGAATTCAAGGATGTCAGTACATTTATGGATGAGATAAAGAAGATATTGGATAACTGACCGGAATCATTGCTTTTTACTAAAACGAAGGATGTATATATGATGATAAGAGAACAGGCAGATTATATTTTATATGACCGGGGTCTGTTGTATTTGACGCGTATACGTACCCGGTGAATGATGAAAGGCGTGGAAACGGTTTTATTATCAATCTAAAATAGTGTTAATATAATCTTGACTGTAATACAAATTATGTTATAATAGAACTGCCTGCAATAAAGGCAGTCTTTTTTCTTCAATCGTCTGTAAAGCGATTGTCCGGGTGTGGCGCCCAGTTCATAATTCCTATTTTTTTTGTATAGATATATGCTTACAGAGGTGAGTATATGTTTTGTAAATGTTTTTGTGCCGCAATCAGGGGAGTCAATGCGCGGATTGTGCAGATTGAGGCGGATGTAAACGACGGCCTGCCGGTGTTTCAGATGGTCGGGTATCTGAACTCCGAGGCAAAAGAGGCGAGAGAGCGGGTCCGCAGCGCAATCAAGAATATCGGATGGGGATTTCCGCCAAAAAGAGTAACCGTCAATATATCTCCGGCGGATTTCAGGAAAGAGGGTACGGCGTATGACCTAGGGATAGCGGTAGCGCTGCTGCGCGCGCTTGGACACGGAGATTATAAGTTTTTAGACAAGATAGTGTTTGTCGGCGAGCTGAGTCTTGACGGGCATGTAAATGAAGTAAAGGGCGTACTGCCTATAGCGCTTGCGGCAAGGGAACAGGGGTTTGAATACTGCATTGTGCCGGATGGAAACGCCGGCGAGGGTGCGATTGTGGAGGGTATAAGGATCATAGGCGTATCGTCCCTGAATCAGACCGTGTGTATTCTTGAAGAAGGCAGATTAGAGCGTCATGCCACAGAGACTGCGTTGTGGGATGAGCATTATGTCTCGGTCACGGATAAGGATTTTTCGGATATAGCCGGACAGTCAATGGTAAAGCGCGCTGCAATGATTGCGGTTGCAGGAGGACATAACATGCTTATGCAGGGCCCGCCGGGGGCGGGAAAGACTATGATAGCAGAGAGAATTCCGGGAATTATGCCGACGCTTACGAGGGAAGAAAGTCTTGAGGTCATGAGAATTAACAGTATATGTAATACGCTGAAAGGGCGCGGTGGATACATATATGAAAGGCCTTTTAGGGCGCCGCACCACTCGGTTCCGCCGACGGGGTTAATAGGCGGGGGCGCAAGTCCGAGAGCCGGGGAGATAAGTCTTTCGCACAAGGGGGTGCTGTTTCTTGACGAGCTGACGGAGTTTGCGAGGGGAACAGCGGAGCTTCTAAGAATTCCACTTGAGCAGAAAAAGATTGTCCACGCAAGAAACAACGCGATAATAGAATTTCCGTGCGATTTTACTCTCATTGCCGCGATGAATCCGTGCCCTTGCGGTTATTATCCCGACAGGCTCAGGTGTACATGCACGCCGCTCCAGATAAAAAAATATCTGGGCAAATTAAGTTATCCCCTGCTTGACAGGATCGATATAATAACCCAGGTTCATACCGTGGAGTACGGCAGCATAATTAATATGGAGAGTTCATCAGGGGAAACAAGCGCGCAGATTCGGGCGAGAGTTGAAAAGGTTTTACATATACAGAGGACAAGGTTTGACAAAGAAACTATTAATAGAAATTCGGATATGAATGCAAAACAGGTGAGAAAATATTGCGGGGTAGATTCCGTGACAAAAGAATATCTGGGAGAGATGTACGAAAAATTGTCCCTGTCCGCAAGGGGTTATCATAAAATACTAAAGGTCGCAAGGACAATAGCGGATTTTGACGGAAAAGAGGATATTGAATGGAAGCATATCGAGGAGGCCGTCATGTATAGATGCACAGACCGGCTATCTTTTTTTGACGGAGGGATGAAAAATGATAT
>JAAVXK010000091.1 GCA_022790615.1 Lachnospiraceae bacterium | reverse complement strand
TTTGAAGAATATACCGTGCCTGCATCTACTTGGGCAATCTTTTCTGGATCGGGTACAAATCAGTCCATACAGGAGTTGGAGCAGCGGATTATAACAGAGTGGCTTCCGGCCTCCGGATATGAATATGCCAACGCCCCCCATATTGAGGTTTACTTAAACCCAGACCCACAGAACGCACAGTATGAGGTATGGATACCCGTGGCAAAGAAAAAGGCATAACGGAGGGACTTATGGACGAGAAATTTAATCTGTTTATGGAAACGGTTAATGAGCGTTTCCGAAGCTTTGTAAACCAAATCAATGAATATCTGACAGCAAACGGCTGTAAATGCGATATAAAACTGCAAAAAAGCGGCTATGCTGTCTCCTTTATTTTAAACGGCAGCAAAAGGACTTTGGCAACGTTCATTTCCCGAAAAACGGGAATGAAGCTACGCATTTATCCCGAACATATAAGGGAATACCAAAACTTTCTTGACACACTGCCCGATAAGGCAAAAAATGAAATCAAGAAAGCTTCCGTCTGTAAAAGGCTTATTAATCCCGATGACTGTAATCCGAAATGTGTGATGGGATATACGTTTTCGTTGGATGGCGAGCAGTATCAGAAATGTCGTTACATGGCGTTCCAGCTTACATTGAGTGAGGAAAACAATCCGTACATCAGGCAGTTTTTAGAAAAGGAAGTTCAGGCAGGAAAGATTGATTGATTCAAAAGATAGAAAACCTCGCGCCGATTGCCTGAACTGCGATAAAGGAATGCCCAACAAAACATTATTCTTTACTTTATATCATATTTGCTATATAATAATTCATACAGCCGTGCCTGCACGGCTGTTAAAGTCAAAACTTCATTCCGGTCCGTTCTGCATGGGAGCCGCCTGCGCATTGGACCGCTGCTCGCGCAATTAATCGGAGGTGGCATTATAATGTCAGATAATACACATAATGATTATATAAAAGACGATAAGCTTAGGACAATTCTTGAGGCGATAACCAAGCTTGATTATATTAATCCTGACGATATACCCGACATTCCTTTGTATATGGACCAGGTTACGACATTTATGGACGAAAGATTATCCTCATATAAAAGATTTGACGGTGATAAAATTCTTACTAAAACAATGATAAACAATTATACGAAAAATAATCTTCTGCCCCCTCCTGATAAGAAAAAATATTCCAAAAACCATATGCTTTTGCTTATATTTTTGTACTACTTCAAGAATTTTATGTCTATTAGCGATATCCAGGATATATTTGCACCTCTTTCAGAAAGATTTTTCGACACTTCTTCCGAGATGGACTTAGAAGATATATACAGATACGTTTTTGACCTTGAATACGAAGGAATGGAAATTCTCATGAAAGACGTCGTTAAAAAATTTAAGCTCTCAAAAGCCGCTTTTCCCAAACTCGAAAATGAAAAAGATAATGACGTACTATCCAACTTCGGATTTATTTGTATGTTGAGCTTTGACGTATACGTAAAAAAACTTATAATTGAAAAGTTAATTGACACCGAACTGAAAAAAGACAAAAAAAAGGAAACAGAAAAAAAATAAATCCGATAATGATTGCCAGATTACCGGAATTACGCCCCGAACAAACATCCAACGAAAAATTAGCGCCCTCGCGGCATCTATGCTTCAGTCAGGTAACCATGCATCCCGCGGATGTTCATCGTCGTCAAATAGCAGTGCAGGCATGGCTGCCTGGTACTCTGTTATGGTCCAGCCTGAATACCAACTACCAGACGCTTAGGGCCGTTGCTCGCAGGAATGAATCGTAAATATGGTATACCAGGTCAGATACTATCCGCAGCAGGTATATCTCTGCTGACTCCCATCATCATTACATTCATCGCATCCCGTATGTAACCTATATCCATTTCACGGTTAAATCTGCCGTTATTTCCTGCTGTTTGCTGATGCTGCCTTACCAGGCCGGCAAATCCTCCCGATGCGACAGACGGTATCTTTGGCTGCAGTTCTCTATCTTCATTAGTGGAATCTTCAACATCACGCTGCATTACAATAAGCGGTGAATTCCTCTTACTCACGTCACTGACAGCCTCTACCCTGCCAAGCGATCTCGGATTTCCGTTAATTGAAAGAATATTATAATTGAACGCTACATTTGAATATCCCATGGAAACAGGCGCTATCCTCATCTCAATGCCCCCCTGCAAATCAAACTGTTATAATAATAAAATACTAACACAAAACATTCCTTTATTCAAGTTTTCCATACCCGTCGTATGACATTTTTTTATATTTCATTGGTCACTCAATTAAAATAACAATTGCCAAACAATTGCCTGTGCAACAATTAACATTGTTGAAATACAATTAACACACAATCTGTAGACATACATCCCATAGTATGATATAGTAAACATACGTTTGTTTCATTTGAAGAATGAAATAATAACAGTGGGAGGAATACATATGGATTTATATACGTCACTGAATGATGAACAGCTGCGGGCTGTCAGGCATAATAAGGGCCCGCTTCTCATACTCGCCGGGGCAGGCTCAGGAAAAACCAGGGTCCTGACGCACAGAATTGCACACCTTATCTCACAGGAGGGAGTCAGCCCGTGGAATATAATGGCTGTTACGTTTACAAACAAAGCCGCGCGTGAAATGCGCCAGAGGGTTGACGATATCGTGGGATTCGGAGCCGAAAATATATGGGTAAGCACGTTTCATTCGACGTGCGTACGCATATTAAGACGCTTTATTGATTCCATCGGCTACAATAGAAACTTTACTATATACGATACTGACGACCAGCGCTCCCTGATGAAAGATATTATCAAACAGCTGAACTATGACAGCAGGATGTTTAATGAAAGAAAAATATTATCGCTCATATCCTCTCAAAAGGACTCCCTTGTAACGCCACAAATGTATGAAAAAGAAGTGTCTGGTGATTATTTTTGTGAAAAAATAGCCAAAGCCTACTCCGTTTATCAGGAACGCCTTATGAAAAATAACGCCCTTGATTTTGACGACCTCATAATGAAGACCGTGGAATTGTTCAGACAGGACGGACAAGCCCTCGAATATTACAGAAACCGGTTCCACTATATAATGGTCGACGAATATCAGGATACGAACACGGCACAGTTTGAGTTGCTGCATCTGCTTGCCGAGCATACCAACGAATATGGTGAGATTGAAAAAAATATATGTGTCGTAGGAGACGACGACCAGTCAATATACAGATTCCGGGGCGCTAACACATATAACATACTAAACTTTGAAAAAATATATAAGGATGCAACGGTTATAAAACTAGAACAAAATTACCGTTCCACCAAAAACATACTTAACGCTGCCAACGAGGTTATATGCAACAATACCAATAGAAAAGAAAAAAAGCTTTGGAGCAAAAATAATGAAGGCGCCCCTCTCACACTTGTAAGATACGGGAGCGATATGGAGGAAGCCGCAGGAATCGTAAAGACCATTCTTCAGGGCGTCGATTCGGGTGAAAATTACAGGGATTACGCAATTTTGTACAGGACAAACGCACAATCCCGCATACTCGAGGAATGTCTTATACACAGCGATATACCATACAAAATAGTGGGCGGAATTAATTTTTATTCCAGAAAAGAAATAAAAGATATAATCGCCTATTTGAAAACAATAGATAACGGCCTTGACGATATTGCTGTCAAGAGAATAATAAATGTTCCAAAAAGAGGTATCGGACTAACTACAATAGACCGTATCAGCAGCTTCGCATCCATGCATGAAATAAGCTTTTTTGAAGCATGCCAGAACGCAGAACATGTCGACGGCATTGGCCGCGCCCTGCCAAAAATCCAGTCATTTGTCTCCCTGATTGAACATTACCGGGCAATACTTGCGTCTGAACCCGACATAACAATCGTGAAAATGGTTAATACTATTATTGAAGATACCGAATATACTTCACTTCTTGAAAACGAGGGAACTGACGAGGCAAGGGCAAGAATTGAAAATATCGAAGAATTTATTAACAAGGCGGCTTTATTTGACGAGGCATACAATAGTGAAGCCTCACCGGATTCCCAGTCGCCTCTCAGCGCTTTTCTTGAAAACATCGCGCTTGTCGCAGATATAGATTCGGTTGAGGATGAGAACAATCTTGTGCTGTTAATGACGCTTCACAGCGCCAAGGGACTCGAATTTACGAATGTATTCATGTGTGGAATGGAGGAAAACCTTTTTCCCTCTTCCATGGTGCTGTCATCATACGACGATTCAGAGCTTGAGGAGGAACGGCGACTCTGCTACGTAGGTATTACAAGAGCAATGAAGACGCTGACTCTAAGCTGCGCGTCCCGCCGTATGAAAAACGGAGAACTGCAGATTAATTACCCGTCAAGGTTTCTTACCGAACTTCCGCGGCATCTTGTGAAAGAATCCGCTTCACCCGGATATTCACAAACCGCCGTCAGGAACCGCTCCGTGCCTTCATCGGAATACGAGAACTGCACGTCCCGCAATCCGCCCCACAACGCATCTTACAGACCTGTCGGCGCCAAACGTTCATCAAAGCTGTTCACGTATAACCCGTATATCAGCAAGGGAATGAAAGCCAAAAATACCAATACTGTTATAGACTATTTAATAGGAGACAGAGTCAGACAT
>JAAVXK010000074.1 GCA_022790615.1 Lachnospiraceae bacterium | reverse complement strand
CATCTATTTCACTCTGAATCCGTCTTGACTCAAAACGACAAAGCATATTTCCCCTTAATGATTGTACATACTGCGCCGGAAGACGATTTAATGCATAAGCTGCAATATCCATCCGGCACTTTTCGCATTTGCAGTATTCCGTTTGAGGCCACAAATCATCAATTTTATTGAACACTGTCTCTTCCATTAAATTAACCAATTCCGCCATTCTTTTGAACCTTTCATAAATAAAATAATTTCCTTTCGGAAAATAGAACAACCAATTCACCAACTAAGTTAATTATATCGTTAATAATTCCTTAGAATGTATGCTTTTTATAATTATGCAATACTAAAAGGAATAGAATATAAATTTTCAAATGGCAAATTGGAATTATTTTCCGACTCTAATATAGGAAGATGCACTTAATGTAGAAATAATATCATTAAAGGGTACATTTTGTCAATAAAATTCCATTTTTAATCAAAGATTAAAGTGCAAATAAACTGCTAATACGATAACAAAAATCATCATCCCTCTCAAAATGAATGAAACAATAAAATCACATATTTAAAAGCGCTGTCAGTATTGCGTCCGCCGTCTCCTCTTTTGTCATAAGAGGCAGTTCTTTTTCGCCACTCTTTGTTATAAGCGTAACTTTGTTCGTGTCGGTTTTAAAGCCTGCACCCTCATCATTAATGCTGTTGGCCACAATCATATCCACATTCTTTTTTATTAGCTTTTGTCTTGAATTTTCTATAAGATTGTCTGTCTCCATTGAGAAGCCGCATATAATCTGTCCGGACTTTCGGTTCTCACCGAGATATTTTAATATATCCTCCGTTCTCTCAAGCTCTATGGATGAATCCGAATCACTTTTTTTAAGTTTATGTCCTGCAACAGTTTTGGGCCTGTAATCCGCCACAGCGGCGCATTTTATTATGATGTCGCAGTCCGTACCCCGGGCAAGCACCGCATCATACATATCAGCGGCAGATTCCACCGGCACAACTTCGCATCCTGACGGCGGCGTGAGGTGAACCGGACCGCTCACAAGTATGACTTTTGCTCCTCGCAATACAGCCGTCTTTGCAACAGCATATCCCATTTTGCCGCTTGAATGGTTTGTAATATATCTAACGGGGTCTATTTTCTCTATAGTCGGCCCGGCTGTTACAAGAATCGTCTTCCCGCTCATATCTTTTTCGCGCGCAATACTGTTAACAATGTGCTCCACAAGCGTGTTTTCGTCCGCAAGTTTGCCTGTTCCCGTTGCACCGCATGCGAGATATCCGGTGGCAGGCATAATTATTCCATAACCATATTCCTCAAGAAGCTTTATGTTGCGCTGCACAATTTTATTATCATACATATTATTATTCATCGCCGGCGCAACAAATACAGGGCATTTTGCCGCCATTACCGTGGTAGAGAGCATGTCGTCCGCGATTCCATTTGCTATCTTCCCGATTATATTTGCGGTTGCGGGCGCTATTAAAAATATATCGGCCTTTGCAGCGATTCCGACATGGCCGACCTTGAACTCAAAATTACGGTCAAACGTATCAATAAGACATTTGTTTCCTGTCAGCGTTTCAAATGTAATTGGATTAATAAAATTCACCGCATTACGCGTCATTATTACATGGACGTCCGCGCCGAGCTTTACAAGCATGCTCACCACATTTGCCATCTTGTAAGCCGCAATACTGCCGGTCACTCCTATTACTACAGTTTTGTTTTTCAGCATATAATAATCTCCTTTATCATAATCTGTCTTGCGGCTTTATGACAGAGAGTTCACCATGCTTTTCATAGTGCGCAATCTCAGCAATTTTGTTATCCTCATCGACAAATACCACATTCGGCCTATGCAAATCCGCCTCCTCAGGCGTAAGCGAGCAGTAACTCATAATTATTATATGGTCGCCCGGAAGTACCTGTCTGGCCGCAGCGCCGTTAAGACATATCATGCCCGAATTTGCTTCACCGGATATAGTATATGTCTCAAACCTGTTTCCATTTTCCACATCGACAATCTGCACATACTCATACTCGCGTATTCCGGCAGCTTTCATAAGAACCGGGTCGACTGTTATGCTGCCGACATAGTTAAGGTTTGCCTCCTTAACGACTGCCCGGTGTATCTTTCCGTTTAACATTGTAATCGTCATTGCCTTTTCCCTCCCATGTCGCTTCCTCTCACTTTAACGATACACGATTGCTTCATGCTTCGCATTCACGCAATCGTTCCGAAAATTCGTATTTCGGACTGTCGTCCTTCATACTTTTTTTCGTTCATCCGGCAAATGCCGCCTTTCGATACTGCAGGCAGTATCGTTATGGCGTCGCTTGCCGGATGTTATCGTTAAAGTTGTCAATTAATCTTGTTTTTCCTATCTTTACTGCGATTGCACAAAGTATATTTCCCTCTACGACATCTACAGGCTGCATTGTATCCATGTTAACCATCTCTACATAGTCTATGACTGCAAGCGGTTCAGACTTTATTATTTCAGTCATTGCGCCAACTATCTTTTTCGCATCCCTCTCGCCCGCATTCACCATATCATGTCCCGCAAATATGGCTTTCGACAGAATAAGCGCCGCCGCCCTCTCTTTCTCATTCAGGTATGTGTTCCGTGAGCTTTTTGCAAGTCCGTCCTGTTCACGCACTATCGGGCATCCTTTAATTTCTACCGGGATGTTCATATCTTTTACCATTCTTTTTATTATTGCAAGCTGCTGCGCGTCTTTCTCGCCAAAATAGGCCCTGTCAGAGCATACTATGTTAAAAAGCTTGCTCACAACCGTACATACGCCCTTAAAATGAATCGGTCTGGATTTTCCGCAAAGTGCGTCGCCAAGTCCCGTTATATTCGTATATGTGCAGAAACCGTCAGGATACATTTCCTCCGGTTCGGGATTGAATATAAGGTCCGCGCCCGTTTCATCGCAGAGCGCCATATCTTTTTCTATATCTCGTGGATATGCCTCAAAGTCTTCGTTTGGTCCAAACTGAGTCGGATTGACAAATATACTGACAACCGTCCTGTCATTTTCCTTTACTGAGGCCGCTATCAGACTCTGGTGCCCCTCGTGGAGAAATCCCATAGTAGGAACCAATCCAATGCTCAAACCTTCCATTCGCCACTCCTTCACCTGTTCCCTGACCTCTTTTACTGTGTGTACAAGCCTCATATTCTTAAGCTCCTCTACTCTAATAATATATTTAAATTCAAAACCGATACTATCATAATGATAAGAAAGCGTGTTGTCTCATCAATTTTTAACACTATTAAAAAGGGTATTATTTGTTCAACTACATAGCAGATGTTTGAAATCGCAGGGGACCTACAATTAAAAATTTAACGCACAGATTGAACAAACAGGCAATTAGTAAGAGTGCTCCTCATCCGGGAATACCCCGTCAGCCACCTCATTTATATATGATTTCACAGCTTCCTTAATTATCTCTCCGACATTTGCAAACTGCTTGACAAACTTCGGCGTATAATCAGAGAACATACCGAGCATGTCCTGATATACAAGCACCTGTCCGTCACAGCCCCTGCCTGCGCCGATTCCTATCGTCGGTATAGACAATTCCTTTGTTATTGTTTCCGCAAGCTTTGCCGGAACGCACTCAAGTACGACGGCAAACGCTCCCGCCTCCTCTACTTTTCGGGCGTCGTCTATAAGCCTTTTTGCCGACTTGTCGTCTCTGCCCTGTACTTTGTGGCCTCCAAATGCATTCACTGACTGCGGGGTAAGTCCAAGATGACCTACGACCGGTATGCCGCATTCGGTTATCGCCTTAATCTGCGGGCATACGCACGCGCCTCCCTCAAGCTTAACAGCGCCTGCCCTGCCCTCTTTCATAATGCGTCCCGCATTATATACCGCGTCATACACCGAGGTCTGGTATGACATAAAGGGCATATCTACTATCACAAGAGCGTTTTTTACACCTCTTGCAACGGCGGCTCCGTGATGTATCATATCTTCCATCGTCACTGACAACGTATCCTCATAACCAAGTATAACATTGCCCAGTGAATCGCCTACGAGAATACTGTCAACCCCGGCATCATCAAACAGCCTTGCAGTTGAATAGTCGTATGCCGTGAGCATTGTAATTTTCTGTTTGTTTTCTTTTACTTTCTTAAATGTTGAGACTGTGTTTTTCATAACGCACCATGCCTTTCCATCCTTTTAAGGGAAATTAACAGTTTATTGGATGCACGTATGCCGTAAGACGAAACACAGACCAGTGCGGTCCGGCTTCATATATTCATACACTAGAACAAAGAAATTAGTTGTAATACGCAGTTTTTAATTATATAAAATATTTAACTATATAAAAAATAAATTGTCCATATGTTACTTACGGTACAGCTTCTTACGAATACCATCCATTTGTTAACATATCACAGATTATACGAACATGCAACTACAAATAATACAAACATCCGTGCCAAATTAAGCGTAAATCTGACGCCACGCTGACTAAAATGAAAATGGAAATACAATAGAAAGCAATAGAAACACAATAGAAACACACGTAAAAAAATATTGAAAGCGGCTACTGTTTGTGATAAAATACGCTTCATGGGAATGAAGTTCTCCCGTGGGAAACCTAAACCGCATTTTATGCTGATGACTTCTGCAAGAGTATGCAGAAATTATCAGTTTTTTTAATTTCCACAGCGCTAAAAGGAGGAATATGTATGTTGACAAGTATTGCAGTTATATTGTTGTCGGGATTACTATTGGGAAGCATATTTTCAAAAATGAGACTTCCCAGTCTGTTAGGAATGGTTGTTGTCGGAATGATTCTAAGCCCCTATGCGTTTAATCTTATTGACCCGGCAATTTTAAATATTTCAGCAGATTTGCGGCAGATTGCACTGGTAATTATTTTGACAAGAGCGGGGTTATCATTAAATATTTCCGACTTAAAAAAAGCTGGCAGGCCGGCGCTTCTCATGTGCTTTGTTCCTGCCTGTGCCGAAATAATCGGGGTGACTCTATTAGCGCCCAACTTATTAGGCGTAACGGTCTTAGACGCCGCTATTATCGGCAGTGTGATTGCTGCGGTGTCTCCGGCTGTTATCGTTCCACGAATGATTAAGCTAATTGATGAGGGATATGGAAAAAAACACAGTATTCCGCAGCTTCTGTTAGCAGGAGCGTCTGTCGATGATGTTTTTGTGATTGTTATATTTACCGCGCTGACATCTTTAGCTTCTACAGGCACGGTATCTGCTTTCAGTTTTTTGCAAATACCCATATCAATTATAACAGGCGTTATCACAGGGGCTTTTACAGGATCTGCACTCATTATATTTTTTTAAAAAATACACATGCGGGATTCTGTTAAGCTTTTAATTATACTCAGCTTTTCCTTTCTGCTTCTCGAATTACAAAACCGCTTAGAAGGAATTATCCCAATATCCGGTCTTTTGGCTATTATGAGTTTAGGAATTATTATAAAGCAAAACTACTCTGTATTAGCGGAAAGGTTATCTGTAAAATATAATAAGCTATGGATAGCCGCTGAAATTTTTCTGTTTGTACTTGTTGGCGCGACTGTTGATTTAAGCTATGCTTTTCATGCAGGTATTTTTGCAGTTTTACTTGTTCTTGGCGCATTAATGTGCAGAATGGCAGGTGTGGCGATATCATTAATAAAAACACACCTTACAAAACAGGAGAAATTGTTCTGTATGATAGCGTATACACCGAAAGCTACCGTACAAGCCGCGATTGGGGCGCTCCCGCTTACAATGGGGTTAGATTGCGGAGAAATAGTACTAACGGTTGCAGTGTTATCCATTCTTATTACCGCCCCCTTTGGCGCAATTTGTATTGATAACCTGTATAAAAGACTGCTATAATGACCAATAAACAAGCAACCATGGAGGATTACATATGGCAAAAAGAAAAACTCTGATCAAGGACTTTGAAGTTCTTGTTAAAAATGGAAATGACGATGCAGTTAAAGAGGTGTTTAACAAATGCGACATTAATGCCTACGGCGGTTATGGAAAGGGAAACGCTTTATTTTTCCTGCTATCCTTTGACATGATGAAATGGCTTATCGAGCGCGGAACCGATATTGAATATGTGAATCAGTTCCACTATACCCCATTATTCCATCACGCATGCCACAGATATGCGCAGGAACAGGCTATCAACCTGATAAAACTCGGAGCGGACGTTAGCTATATACACCCGATGTACAAAACCTCACTGCTGCATGCGGCGGTCAGCTCAAAGAGTATGGAACTTATTAAGGTATTGATGGAAATAAAACCTGATGTAAATGCATTGGACTATTCCGGAAATACACCGCTTGAATCGGCGTTTTATGGCGCAAGCACAATGGATATTATAGAGCTTGCGCCTGTCACGGAATATTTATTATCGAACGGCGTTAATGTTACGGAAAAGCTGAAAGCCTATATGAAAAAGGCAGCAAAAGATATAGAATTCAGACGGGAAAGTATTAATCCGGATTATATCGGTCCGGTAGATAATGCTTTGGAAAGTCTTTACAAACTTATTGGAATCGAACCTGTTCCTAGACATGAACGCTTTGACGGGAAAGCAAAGATTATAGTTAAAGAAAAAACATGGCAGAAACAGCACTCCGAATTGTGGAAGCTTCTCGTTCCCGGTTCGGGTCACGCCAACACGGTTCAGGGAGAAGTGATACGCATTGCAGGAAGAATCGGATATGAAATATTGGATAACGGAGGCTGCAATTGGGACAGAGAATACAGAAAGATGGCAAAATGCCTCTTGGAATATGTTTTAATAGGGAACAAGCTGGAACCCGAAAAATATGATGAGCTGAAAATAATCATATCTGCGCTTCCGAATACATGGGAGGAACATATAAACCGAATGACGGAGTTATCCGTGGAGTGGGTAATATTAAACCCTGAGCCTGTTTTATTACAGGAAGTGAAATACAAAAGATAAAGCAGGAAAACAAACTCCACTTCCCGTAATACTGAAATCGTTTGATTTTATGCAAAAAAATGTTGGCGTACCAGAACGTATTCAAAAATATTCCGGTACGCTTTCAATGATATCTGTCGATATTATACCATATATTAGTACGGCGTCTTCTTTCTCTTTCTCACGTCCGGCTGCGCGCTTATTGTCGTTTTTCTGAAAATAAGCGCTTTCAATGCCGGCCCGTTAAACGGATATAACGGCCAGAAATATCCCGACCCGGCAAACGACGGCGTTGTCAGTACGGATACAAGGACAAGTATTGAGGCTATAATGATTCCAGGTATTCCAAAAAGTCCGGTAAGTAAAATAAGGACGATTCTGTACAACCTTAAAGCGTCGCTGAATTCATGGCTGCTTATAACAAATGTGGTAAGAAGAGTTATAGCGGAATAAAACAATACCTCCTCTGAAAACCACTGCATGTTGACAGCCATCTCACCCAGCACGATTCCCCCCACTACCGACACTGGGGTAATGAGGTTTCCGGGCGAATGTGCCGACGCATATTCGAGCATGTCGAGCCCGAATTCCGCAAATATGACAAAGCAGAGCAGCCTTATCGCACCCGGCAGCCCTTCGCTTATAAGCGACAGTTTTTCAGCAAGGTCGGGCATATGGCCCACTATGAGGAGGAATACCGGCAAAAGATACAGGCTTATTATTACCGATAAGTTACGCAGAAGCCTGAACATATTGCCGGTAAGCGGGTTTCTGTAGTAATCCTCAGGGCTCTGCGAAAACTGAAATATATTGCCTGGAAGAATTATAACCGACGGACTGTTATCGACAATTACAAGCACATAACCTTCCTCAAGGTAACTGCACGCAACGTCAGGCCTTTCCGTAATCTGAATACTTGGCAGCGGGTTAAACCATCTTTTCTTAACGAGAAGCTCCTCCAGACTTTTCGAGCCGAGCGTAAGGCTGTCAACATCTACCTTTCTAATGGCTGCCCTTACATCATCAATAAGTTTTTCATTTGCAATGCCTCCGACATATGCTATCGCTACATCGCTTTTGCTGTCATTGCCTATCGTGTTCATCTCAAACGTAAGGTTAAAGTTCCTTATGCGTCTCCTTATAAGGTTTGCGTTAAACAGCAGAGTCTCGACAAAACCGTCCTTTGCGCCGCGCAGAACCTTCTCATTTTCTGGTTCTTCTATGCTTCTTGCAGGATATTTTCTTAAATCTATTATTATAGCTTTTTCAAAACCATCGACAAGAATGGCCGCGGGGCCGCTGACTACATTTTTGAGTATTTTTCTAATATCCCCCTCAAGGCTCATCTGCGCCACACTTGTTTTTGAAGTTACATAATCTTCGAGATTATGAATTACGTCATCCCTTGTGAATATAGGATTTTGCAAATCTGACAGCATAAGCTGCATAACCTCGCTGTCAAACATTCCATTTATGCCAATCCAGTAAGCCCTTGTACTCCCAAAATTCATTTCTCTTGTAACAATATCAAAGCTCTTTCCAACCGGAAAAAGCTCTGATATCCGCTCTATATTTTCATCCAACGATTTTACAAGCCCGAACTCTCCATCTAACGACATAATAAATTCTCCCTGATAGACTTATTACGGTTAGTATGTGCGTACTTCCAAAAAATATTCAGATTTCTTTAGTCCTTCCATATGACTAAATACAGCTTGAGAAGTCAATTTTGTTTCAATTCCTCATATGTCATCTCAATATATTCCTGCCTGGGCTCTATATCTTCATAATCATCCGATAATACCTCGGTAACAATAATCTCTACTTTATCGTCCATCCAGCGTACGTCATATTCGGACGGAAGAAATCCTCTGTAACGTACCGCCTCTATCAGAGTATTATCGGCCGTCTCAATATATATTGCCCCAAAATTCCCCGTATCACCGCCTGACGGGTCCGGAAACATTGAAAAAGCATCCTGCGTACATAAAACTATGTCTCCATCCGGCTTTTCAAACCTGTTTATATTATCATATAAAGCAAATGTACCATAAGGAGCGTCAAATTCATGAATCAAAAATACGGCCGCTAAACTGGTAAATGCATGTATTGCAATTATAAAAAACAGTAGAAGCGTGGTTATCAATGTTTTTCTTTTTAATACATAGGACACGATCGGCATCAGCAGAAAAAGTATGATGCCGATAACCCATATTCCTGAAAGACGCCCTATATAGATACCGAAAAAATATTTAACAAACCCGTTCGTGTAGTGATAGACTCCCCGCTTTACACTGTCGCAATAATATATATATTCATACAAAAACAGTAAAGCTGCAATCAAATAGCCGACAGCACAGCACTGAAAGCTTTTAGCATTTATACAACTTTTTATATAATTTTTCATAAAAATATTACCATCCGTTAATTTTCCGCTTCCATCCAGAACTCAATTGTAAAATCCCATATATTCATTAAATATATTAAACAGCATATCCCCGGAACATACCGGTATCTCAGCAGAGTCTTCTCTCCCGCTGTCTATAGGAACGTACGTATACATATCGGTTGCCGTTGTAAGTACAAGTCCGGATATGACTTCATAATCAGGACCGAATAAGACTTCAAGATACTCATTATATTTGGCGGCCTGCTTAACGTCGTTCCCCTCTATCTCATCTTTCATCTTGAATTCAAGCGAAAACACGTAACTATCGGTTATCACAAGCACGTCCGCGTAGATTCTTATATGTCTTGCCTTTTTTATTCTCAGTTCAAACACGATCTCCCACGACGAATAATCAAGTCCGTCAACTTCCTCAAGGTCTTCAAACAGCCTCACCATCGTGTCATGAGCGTCCTCAAACGAATGAAACAGCCCCCTCGTGTCGTTTAGGTTGCGGCCGATATACATACACCCATCTTTCAACGTATCCAGCCATTCATTGTACGGCATTCGAAGGAACGTATCGACGTCACTGTAGTATCCGCTGAAATCCTCAAGTCCGTAATGTGGTCGGGACTGTCTTATAAGCCCGTGCCACCGGTAATCCCTGTCTTGGTAACACAGCTCTTTTATGTACGGGGAGCCGTAAAGGTAACGGTTAACCACCGAGCGTTCTTTATGAAGAACCTTTCCTATTTCCCTTGCCTTAATTCCATCATTTTTACATATAATTGCAAATATATCCCTCTCAATCGAATCCATGCCCCGACCCCCCATCTGCTTCTGCACCGGCTGCTTTATATCAGACGGCGCCCTATTCCGCTTTGAGCTCACATTCCCTGAATATTCTATTTACAAATATAGTGTAGTCTGACAACACATGTGATTTTTTTAACAATCTGGCATACAAATCATTTTGCTCAAACAAATCTATCATATAGCGCCAGATTTCCTTCATTTTAAATATGACGACCCTCTCTCCGGGCATTGTGTCGCGGTATTCACTGTAAACCTTGTCGTGAAACCGCCGCAAAGTGTCTTTATCTGTCATTGCATGTTCTCCACGCCTTATCATATTAAACAGCGACGGATTCCTTATGAGACCCCTGCCTGCCATCACCGGCAGCTTTCTTCCACAAGCCTGTATAATCCTGTCATAGTCGTCCGGCGTATTGATATCTCCATTGTAGCAGACGGGATTCATACTTGTCCCCAACGCATACATAAACTCCTCCATATGCGGTTTTCCGTTATAATATTCCTCCCTCACGCGCGGATGTATTATTAACTCATATATAGGATATCTGTTAAATATTTTCATGAGTTCCTCTATCTCATCGGGAGTCTTCAGACCAAGCCTCGTCTTGACCGATATGTTAATATCCGTAAGCTCGGAATATATAGCTTTCAGGAATTCATCCAACTCTTTTTTCCTGCCGAGAAAACCGGAACCCTTGCCCTTAGACACAACCGTTCCCGACGGACATCCAAGGTTAAGGTTTACCTCGTCATACCCCATCTCATGTATAATACGCGCAAACCGTATAAAGTTGGCGGCGTCATTCGAAATAATCTGCGGAACTATAGAAAGCCCTTTGTTGTTTTCGGGGGCAATGTCGCTGATTTCCCTCTTTTTCATCTTATGGCTTCCCTCGGCGGCAATGAACGGGGTAAATAATTTGTCAGCCCCGCCATAATATGCGCCAAACACATTGCGGTACGTGTGTACCGTTAATCCTTCCATAGGGGCCATATATAACTGCATGGTACGTCTGTCTCCTTACTCCTATTATGATACAAGCGCCAGAAAGCTAGTATCTTGTTGATATTTGGCTCAAACCTCTATACTTTCAAGCCCTTTCACATAATTAAAATACTGCATTGCGCCTTCTGCTTCGCCACTGTTGTACGCAAAGCCAAGGCCGGCGGCAGTAAACCGCGCGGCGTCGTCAAACAAATCGCACATTATTTTTACGGAACGCCACATCTCGCCCGCCACCGAGCCGCAGTAGGTCGCAAGAAACAGCTCGTATTCCTCCGCGTTCAGCCATCTGTGCAAATATTTACCGGACTTTCCCGCACTTACAGAGAAATCCGTAAGTATTCCCACTTTCCACTCAAGAACTCTGACAAGCTGCGGCCGGACATGGATGTTCAACATATCCTGGGCATACGGAATTTCATACCGTCGAATCCCTTTTACGACGTTATTAAGACACCACCAGAATTCATTGCACGTAGTAATGAATTCTGCGGCAGACGGTTTTTTAACCCACCTGTGAGAGTCCGTAGTTTCAGGCACTCCCTCAAGCAAACCATCCTTATCGAGCAGCGGCACGCACATTCTGTCTTCATATGCCGCACAAACTCCGGTTCTCTCTACATGTATATCCATCCTGTTCCCATCCGTATATATGACAAGCCATCCGTAGCAGTCATCAAAACAAACGGGTTTACCAAGCATCTTGTCCATTTCGTCAGGCTTTTGCATGTACAGTACGTCGCCGAATTTTCGAATAAACGCATCATCCTTATAAAACGGAGACGTATCGTCAACCACAAACACAATGTCATAATCCTGCAGTATATCCCTGTCTGCATTCGGATTGGCGCGCGAGCCGTTCATATACACAGCTCTTATACGCTCGTCCTCCTCTGCTGCACTGCGTATCATTTCCATCATCGTACGTTCATCCCTTTTATGCTCCATAAGGTCCATCCTTTTCTAAAAATATAACTCATGTTTTGTTCAACATAAAGTAAATGATTCTTCTGCCCGCCTGTCCAGCTATTCAACTTTTCATTACAAACTTATCTAAAATAAGTATTTCTCCGTTACGCACTTTCATACGTCGCTCAGGCAGGCGCATTTATCTCAAGCGACACGAACATTATAACTCCTGCCACAAACATTACGGCTGTCACTGCTCCTGCAATAATTACAGAGACCACAAGCTTAACCGTCCCCTCTGCCTTAATCCTTTTAAGACCCTTAAGGAGCATGGAACCGCCGAGCAGCAAAAACGGCGTGACGCATCCTATAATAAGATAGCTCGCCAAAGCAAACGGAATTGTATCGCGGGTAAGCGCCTCAGCCGTATCGATTGTATCCGTCATGTTGCCGGCAATAATGCTTAACATCTGCGAAAAGAAGTTATTAACAAAATGAAACAACATATTATAAAAGAAATTATCTGTCGTTATAAGAATATAAGACAGTATTCCGCCCAAAATTGCCGTTCCGATAAATCTGTAAAAATCCATATGGAACAATCCGAACAATAACCCCATTATAATACATATAAGCATTTTCGATTTTATTTTCTTCATAAAGCAGCGCTGTATGAATCCCCTGTGCAGCATCTCCTCGCACACTGCTGGCATAACCGCTACTACAAAAAGCGCGGGAATTACCGGCCAGCTGTTGATGAATGCATTAATATTTACATTTACTTCAAGCCCCTCCGGAAAGAAGTAAAAGAAAATGAGGTTAACTATAAGCACAAGCAACAGGGCGCCCGCCCATATAACAATCGTTCCGAAAAATTCATTTACCCGGATTCTCTTAAACGGCAGCATCTCCTTAATGTTCAGCCCGACTACCCACGCCGCTCCAAGGCTTATCACAACAAATGCAAGTTCAGTTATAACCATTCCCCACATACCAAGGTAATACTGCGCCGCCGACAGTACGTAAAATGATATGCCAAGCTCAAGCAGCATTACAACGATTGCCGCCACCGGTCCGGGTTTCGGAAATTTCTGTTCATTTTCATTCCATTCATTCATAATATGCACCAAGCCTTTCCTGTTTTCATATTCTTATGTTTTCCGCTTTCTATGTCTTTCCTTTTTATGTTTTAGGTTTCTTACGCTTCTCACGCTTCTCATGATTGTACCCTTCTTAGTTACGTTCAGCAAATACAATATCGGAGACCCTCTCGGCCGCATGTCCGTCGTCTATGCAGCAGAACCTGTCATAAAATTCATCATAAAGAGCCTTAAATTCATTTTTTATCGCGTCTATATTCCGCAGCGCCTCGAAAACTTCATCCTCCGTATACAAAAGCGGCCCCGGCAGCTCCGTCTCCATATCGATATAAAATCCTCTGAGTTTATCCCTGTATTTCTCAAAATCATAAACATAAAACAATATAGGGCGTTTCAGGTTTGCATAGTCGAAAAATACAGATGAATAATCCGTAATACATATATCTGATATAAGATACAGCTCCGCTATATCGTCATACCGGCTCACATTGACGGCAAATCCGTCAAGCCCGGCAGTGTCAACAGCATCTGCAATAAAGTAGTGGGTTCTTATAAGTATTACGTAACTGTCCCCGAACGCATCCTTCATCTTTTTAAGGTCAAGCTTCAGGGCAAACTGATACCTGCCCGGCCCGTAATATTCATCGTCGCGCCATGTCGGAGCGTACAGTATGACCTTCTTATCTTTCGGAATGAAAAGCTTTTCCTTGATTCCTGCCGCCTGTTCTTCCCTATCGGGCGCATACAGTATGTCGTTTCTCGGATATCCCGTCTCTATAATTCTGTCTTTGGAAAACAGAAAACAGCTTTCGAAAACCTTTGTCGAAAAGGGATTATCCGATATCAGGTACGTCCATTTTCTCGACTGTGCGTACACATCCATTTTATACTGCGGCGTTGCCGCATGAATATCATCCATATCGAACACAAGCTTTTTTAACGGCGTTCCATGCCATGTTTCAAGCAACACGCTTCCATCGCGCCTGTCCAGCCAGACCGGCTGCCTCATATTGTTAACATAATACCCCGCGCGCGAAGTATAGTAAAACCACCGAAGCCCCAGGTATTTTACTTTCGTTACATCGCCCGGAATGTCCGTCTTTTTATCGTTTATTACCCATATATATCTGTATTTGGAGCCGTACTCTCTGTTCAGATATTGGTAAATGTATTTGCAGCTGTCGCTATAGTTTTTTCCAAGAAAGCTCTCAAACACGATCCAGTCCCGCTTCATTGGCAGCTGCCTGAACAGATATTTTTCTATCATTCTGAACAGATAAGTCGGACGTGCAAAGAAATTGCGTATACGCTTTTGCCTGCGCTTTCTGCGTGCCGCCGCCCTCTCCTTTTTTATTTTCCCGACTACTCCGGCAATGAGGTCATCCCGCCCTGACGCACTTACAGCGCCGTCAAGATTTTTTAGAAATATAGTATTTCTTTCTTTTACTTTTAACTGGTCAACCGCCGGAAACTGTATACTGTCATTGTGTATTCTCTTAATATATTTCATATTTTCGAGAAAACATATATTATCAGTATTGCCATACAGCGCGGCAGTGTATGCCATATCGCAGTAAAGCTCATTTTCTGCGTCAAATACAAGCATACTTCCGTCTGTATGCGCTTTCATAATGTAATCCCGTCTGATAAGGCTGTTGAGTATCGTAAGGTTAAACCCGCGCATATTTTCGGCCGCCAGAAAGCGGTCCGATTTACGTATGTGCTCCGGCCTTCCGCCATTCCCCGGTTTGTGCCCGCCCTCCGGCTTGCCGCGTCCGGGGCTTTTACGGCTTAGACATCCGGACGTACGGCATTCCGGACGCGCTCCGGACGCTTCGGCATTGTTTTTATGTCCATTACCGCCCACGTAGGTTGCATATTTAAACATCGTCTCATCTATGGGTCCGGTTATTATATCGTACAGGCCGGTCCTTACAGCCTCCGCCATAACCCGCA
Source organism: Lachnospiraceae bacterium (assembly GCA_022790615.1). GTDB lineage: Bacteria > Bacillota > Clostridia > Lachnospirales > Lachnospiraceae > V9D3004. Next base: position 4,709 of record JAAVXK010000074.1, on the reverse strand, counting down.
GCGTATCGCTTAATATATAGTCGTCGCTGTCCATAAAATATATGTAATCGCCCTTTGCCGCCCTTAATCCTTCATTTCTCAGCATAGCTACATTATACTTTCCGCTTACGGTTATAACATTTACAGCGAAACGCTCCCCAAATAAAGTCTTATACTCATCAAGCAGGCTTACCGCTTCCTCCCTGTACTTCTGACTGCTGCCTGTCCCGCACCCGCCTGCATGAAGGCCGTAAACAGCCTCGTTTTCTTTTGTGTCCCCGTCGTCAACAACTACTATAAGCTCAAACGAGACTTCAGCCGCAATACAGCCATGCAGCGACTGATTGAGGCTTTCCAGCGCATCCCTGAGAAAATGTATTCCCTTGTAATACGGCATAATTATACTTATAAGCATAAGTCGTTCCCCTTACTGTACAATTACATGATACCCGCGTCAAAAAGTCATACGTTTCACGCCTGCATGGAACATGCATAACTCCCAGACCCGCAAAACACCGAAAAGAAGCCTTCGTTCAAAAAATGAGCGGATTTTAAGTGTTTTAGAATTGCATAAGCACAAAGTATACAGCAATTCACAGGTATCATAGGTCAATCCGCCTTTTGACCCCAACATCATACTATTAAGTATAACAAATGCATTGGTGAAAGGCAAATTTATTTGACAACATTTACTTTGTTTGCTATAATTTCAAATGTTCTCTCAAAGATAAGCAGGTTTGACTGATTATCAGCAGAACAGCACACGAATATGCGGATGTGGTGGAATTGGCAGACACGCCAGATTTAGGTTCTGGTGCGAGAGCGTGCAGGTTCAAGTCCTGTCATCCGCATTTAATGGCGTAAATTTGAACCCGGTATATTTTTTCAAAAATGTATTTGCGGTAGTTGAAAATTTGTACGAAAAGAATAAGATAAAAGCGTCAGAGTTAAGCTGACGCTTTTATTATACCACGTGCGCAGAAAACCAAGCGGCTGCGAAGCAGACATTTGGTTTTCAAGCCGTGGCTTTCCGGTATAATACGCCGCTTTAGCGGTGGCAAGACAGCGATAGCTGGCTTGCATTCTGCTTTAGCAGAATTATTATACCCTGTAGCAACATACAAGGTTCAGATCAGACTGAGAAGGGCGGCCAATTAAAGCCGCCCTTACTGTATAGATATTTTTGATAAATAAAACGCAAAAATTAGCGATAGCAGATTAGGATCAGAAAATTACAAAACTTTAGCAGATGGAGGGAAAATACCCCTAGATGGCATGGAGGGATATGAAATGAGTGCTGTTTCTGTTAACGGAAAATTTGTTCTTATGGGAACTCCTTCAGAAGATTCTGTCAGCATTTTTGATTCTTTTGAAGCAAATTGATTCATCTTCTTTTACAACCACTAATCAAAAGAAGCGAGAAATAATCAATGAAGAACAAGAAAGTAATCACAATTATCGTTTCCGCAGTTGTTATTTTAGCAATTATCAGTTATGCCGGCGGTGTCAACAACAATAATTCAGCAACTACCAACAATCCCCAAGGTACTGCAGCTCTTGAAAGTACAGAAAATGCAACGTCTGGTACAGACACTTCAAACGACACTCAAAATCAGGACACTTCGACCAATGATGTCGACAGAGAAACGGAGCCCGTAACAAACGATACTCCAAATGATTCAGTAGACAACAATGATGATGGAGTTCCGACAGAATATAAATCCGCCTTAAAAAGCGCAGAAAACTATAGTAACCTCATGCACCTGTCAAAAGCGGGAATTTACGACCAGCTTATTTCTGAATATGGCAGTAAATTTACTGAGGAAGAAGCACAATATGCCATTGACAACGTACAGGCAGACTGGAAAAACTACGCATTGGAATCTGCAAAATCATATCAGAACACCATGAACATGTCACCTGATGCCATATACGACCAGCTTACTTCTGAATACGGCGGTAAATTTACTGCAAAGGAGGCAAAATATGCCGTTAATAATTTAAAATGATAATGTTTTACGCAAAAGCATTATGAAGCAGACTGTTACAATTTTTATTGTTATTTTTTCGGGGGTGGGTACATATTGCAAATTAGTTTTGCGTATGCTATAATGTCGACAGACAAGACAGAATTGTTCCATGCGAACAAAAGGAACGACCCCCCGAACGTATTGCGACTACTTTCGGGGGGGTCTCCTTCTTTTACGGAGAAGTGAACCGTTTGGGCCAGTTACCGGCTATTCGTCACCATCTAACCACTTGATGATGTAGTGACTAACCACACCACCCACAACGGCGACTAAAATAGACAGAATACATTCCATGCAAACACCCCCTCCCTGATACCAGTTTAGGAGCGGTAACGTGTTTATTCTACCAAATCAGACAATTTGTTACAAGATATAAAAGCAGTTGTGAAAATATCTGTATCTTATTTACACTGATTTTTATGCTGTCTAAAACGAAGAAAGTCTTTACGACTCACCTTCCCGTGCTTTGTAGTATAGCTCCATTAAGATTAATTTTATAACGTGGAGGATTGAAAGACTTTCATTACTATTTGTGCCGCGGACTTGGCGGCGGAATGGAGATTTATATGAAAAAAAACTTTTGCTTTAATGACTGCGGTTATTTATGCCCGGTATTCCAGCAGCGGCCAGACTTCCAGCGTATGCTCCGGGATTGTGAGCGCGGCGTCTTTCAGGCTGTGATCTGCTGGAAAATGGATCGCTTCGCTCGTAACTGGTATGACTCGGCCATGTACAAGTACAAGCTGAAAAGAAATGGCATCCGTATATTTTATGCGAAGGAGTTGATCCCGGAGGGGCCGGAGGGCATTATTCTGGAGTCGGTCATGGAGGGGTACGCGGAGTAGTACAGCGAAAACCTGAGTCAGAACGTGAAGCGTGGGTATTATGACAGTGCTTTGGAACTCAAAACACTGGGCCAGACGGTGCTCGGACTCAGAAAGGCCCGGACGGTCGTTTTGAGATAGATCCGGCTACGGTTCCGATTGTTCGCCGGATATTTGAAGAATACGCAGCAGGAGAGCGGGCGAAGGATATATACACGCGCCTGAATGATGAAGGTTATCGGATGAGTCGCGGCGGTCTGTTCAATAAAAACAGTTTGCGCCGGATACTACAGAATGAGAAATACGTCGGTGTGTATGAGTTCAAGGATATACGAGTGGAGAACGGAATCCCTGCCATAGTGGATCGCGAACTGTTTGACCGTTGTCAGGACATGGTTAAGAAGTACCACCGGGCACCGGCAGCAGATAGAGCTACCAGCTTTCTGCTCACCGCGAAGCTGTTCTGCGGTCATTGTGGCGAGCCTATGACAGGAGACGGAGGCACCGGAAGGAGCGGTCGAGTTTATAACTATTACACATGTAACGGCCGTCGGGTGCATAAGTGTCAGAAAGAGCGGGCCCGGAAGGAGCGGATCGAGAAGCTGGTGGTTGACGAGCTCGTGGCTCTGATACATTCCGACGACTTTGTGAACGAGGTTGCGGATCGGTGTATGGAGTTTCAGAAGCGGGAGAAGGATCAGAGCGCTCTTAGGGCACTTGAAGCCCGGCAGAAAGAAAACGAGAAAGCAATCCAGAATATGCTTGCAGCAATTGAGGCCGGAATTATAACGCCTAGTACAAAGTCGCGTCTCATGGAATTGGAGACAGAACGCGGCCAGATCGAGAAAGGGATCGCCCAGCAGCTCATAGCTGAGCTGACACTGGAACGGGATCAAGTGGTCTACTTTTTGGAGCAGTTTAGGGACGGAGACGTCACCGACGAAAGGTATCGGGCTTTTCTGGTGGACACGTTTCTTAATTCGGTGTATCTCTATGACGATGACAAACTAGTGCTTATGCTGAATTACACCGGCGAGCGTAGCAAGGTGACGCTGGATCTCGTGGAGAAAGTGGTTGAGGGTGACGGGCTGGGCGGTTCTTGTTTTACGCCGTCTGGTCCATTATATGTAAAGCTCCATTTTATGGGGCTTTTTTGTGTATGACGGGCATGCCGTCAGTCTGTGGTGAAAGTCCACAGGGGGCGCAGTTGCCAACGAACCCCAAAGAGACTCCCAAGGTTTACACTGTGAGGTGTAGGGAAGGCTTATCCCGCGAGGTCTCATGGACGGTTTCATCAGCTGTAGTATGGATTTGTTTGACGACGCTCTGATGACATTATACCGATGTCGGTCTAAATGTCCATGGTCTTTGATGGCAATATCCCTGCTATGGAGCTTTTGCAAAAAAATTATCCTGAAACATGACGATATAACAGTAATAAGCGTTGTCGGACAACGGGAGTTTCAAAACCCTGTTGTGGGCGGCTGGAACATCCGTTTGGACATCCTTGCAAAGGACAGTACGGGGAAACATTACAATCTGGAAGTGCAGAAGAAACCAGAGGGCGCGCATATACGCCGTGCAAGATTTCACAGTAGCATGATGGATTCCCGAATGCTGAAAGAAGGTCAGGAGTTTTCAAAACTTAGGGATTCGTATATGGTGTTTATTACGCGGACCGGTATATTTGGTCATGGAATTCCAATATATACGATTAACCGCTATTTTGAAGAGATTGGTGATCCATTTGATGACGGTTCTCATATTGTATATGTGAATGGGACTAAAACTTAGAGTATAATTTTAATTGGCAAAAATAAGGGAAGAAGGAAAATCCCCTCTTCCCAATCATACAGATTTAGCTTATTGTTTAATT
>JAAVXK010000141.1 GCA_022790615.1 Lachnospiraceae bacterium | reverse complement strand
GTAACCGTTGTTTTGCCGGCTTTTATTCCCTTAACAACGCCTTTTGCCGTCACTTTTGCAATCTTTTTGTTTTTTGATGCAAATGTAAATTTATACTTTGCACTTTTATTCTTTATTGCTATTGTCTTTTTCTTCCCCACTTTTACAGTAATCGTCTTTGTTTTAAGTTTGGGTGTCCGCGCTTTTAAACTTGCACTGCCTGACGGTATCACCGGAACCAAAAGCAAAGACAGTATAACCGCCGCGCATATCATTTTTCTGTATAATTTTCGAGTCATTGTCTTCATATATTCTTTCTCCTGTCCCAGACCGTTCTTTCACGGTCCAATCTCATCTTCATAACGACGTGTCAGTAAGCATACCATTCCTTCATTAATACAACCTTGTACTAACAATATCCATTCGGATTGCTGCTCTGCCATCTCCACGAGTCCTCACACATGTCCATTATATCATTCTCCGCATTCCAGCCGAGCTCTTTTTCCGCTTTTGAGGCATCTGCATAACACTCGGCTATATCCCCTGCACGCCGCGGTTTAATTTCATACGGAATGCTTACGCCCGACGCCTTTTCAAAATTCTTCACAAGGTCAAGGACGCTGTATCCCTTTCCGGTTCCGAGATTATATATCTTAAGTCCCGGGTTTTCCTTAATCTTTTCTATAGCCCTGACATGTCCCTTTGAAAGGTCGACAACATGGATGTAATCACGTACTCCCGTTCCGTCATGCGTAGGATAATCATCACCAAACACTCCGAGCTTCTCAAGCCTTCCAACAGCAACCTGGGTTATATACGGCATGAGATTGTTCGGTATGCCGTTCGGGTTATCCCCTATCTTGCCGCTCTTATGCGCTCCAATCGGATTAAAATACCGTAACAATACGACGTTCCATTCATTATCCGCTTTCTGGATATCCATAAGAATCTGCTCAATCATTGATTTTGTTTGTCCGTACGGGTTCATGATCTCTCCTTTCGGACAATTTTCGGTTATAGGAATCTGTGCCGGTGTTCCGTACACTGTCGCGGACGACGAAAAGACAATGTTTTTCACATTGTACTTTCTCATGACGTCTAATAATACAAGCGTTCCGGAAATATTATTATAATAATACTCCCATGGTTTCTCCACCGATTCGCCGACAGCCTTTAGTCCCGCAAAGTGAATGCACGAGTCAATATTCTCTTTCTCAAATATTTTCTCAAGGGCATCCCTGTCATTAATGTCCGACTCATAAAACGCCGGCTCTCTTCCTGTTATCTCCCCCACGCGCTTCAATGATTCCCTGCTTGAATTACACAGATTGTCAACTACAACAACCTCATATCCAGCATCCATAAGTTCCACAACAGTATGCGAACCGATATAACCTGCACCGCCAGTTACAAGTATAGACATATACCATTCTCCAATCAAATATAATATATTTACAGACAAATCATTAACAGACTTATATAAAACACATTATTCGCCTGTAAAATCCGTTCCGAAACCAAGCCGGAGAATTAATCTGTATTGTGAAAATTATAAGCCCTTTGTAAGTACTTTGTCAATTATTATATCCACAATACGGGCTTTTTATATGTCTGTAATAAGTCTGTTTTAGTACAATGTAACGCCATAACCAGCGCATTGTTATTTTGGGAAAAATAGTGTTGAAGTACAAATTGGCTATTCAGATAAATGTATGGAATCGTCCTCAGGAGAATATACGTATATGTTGTCAGATAATCGTTCTGCTACGTCCACATGTTTTCTGTTGACATCCTCAACCAGCCCCTTAAGCTGCGCGCTGTCTACGCCGCATGATTCGGGAATCAGTATAACTTCATGTATACTGCTTGGAAGAATATACAAACGGCAGTCATACCACTGGGCAAGTTTCTTTATGTATGAGCTATATAATATTACTGTTGCACCGTTAAAACCGGTTTCATTCGTTAGGACGAACATGGGAATATCTTCGTCAGCGGCAGACGCGACCTCATTTTCAAATACTGTGCTGCCTTTATCCAGGTTTAGAAGAATACTTTTGAGAGACAGAAATTTTTCCGGAAACAATACCGGCGTGTTTTTTACGGCATAATCATATAACTCATCCCTTGTAAGCTCCCAGTCTGCAGCTATTTTATCCGTAATTCGAAAACTTTGCAGCATGGCGCCGTCATTAGAGCACATATAATGAAACGTAACAGCCAAATCCTCTATTCTGACATGCGGCGAGGACGTAAGAAGCTCAATATTTCCCGCTGCGTTCACAATTCTGAAAAAAATGTGCGACGCCACATTATTTTTTGCGTCAGATAGCAGCTCAACCCCTTTTGCCTCGCTCTTGCCAACCTCATATAACTCTATCACCTCGTTCATAATTTCCTCAATTTCCATTCCATTATTATACATATCATACCAATAATCCATATGTATTGCCGGCGAAACTTCACAGTCATGTATGCTATCATCGGGACTGCTAATCAATATCCCCTGATAAGCGCATGAATTGTTTTTCAATATACGTTCTACCCTTACCTTATACCTCTCCCCCAGCCTGTCTTTTATACCATGTACAACTTCGTCCAAAAAATTGTTAAAATCCTTCAATGTTTGATTTCCCCTTTCAAAATGTCTTATACAAAATCACTTTTAGAAAGCAGGCCCGCTTTACACTAATTATAATATCATATTCCCCGCAAAATTGTTTAACAAAAAAAGAGGCGCAGTATTATATAACATGCCTCTTTCTTTACATATATTTTTATTATTTTTTTATATTTTTCGTAAAATGTACACAAAAAATCATGTCGTTTTTTGTCGCCTGACCGGAAACGCCGCCGATATAGGAAGCTATCGTATACTTATAAAATATAATGTACTATTATATTAGACCAGAGTATAAGTCATGCGTTACATGCCTGTATGGAAAGGTATCCCGGACCCGCAAATCATTGAAAAAAAGCTGTTTCAGTGTCCGATACTTCCAAACTCCGAAAACGGCCATATCCTGTACATAGCCTTTCCCTCTATTCTTTCTTTCTTTACCGCGCCTACAGAATCGCTTCTGCTGTCTATACTGGAATTTCTGTTATCCCCCATGACAAAATATTCGTCGTCGGAAAGGTATATCGGGGCCGCCGCCACACCCGGGTCCTCAATCAGTTCCTTACCATATATGTCGTCTTCAAGCCGTCTGTCATTAATGTATACTTTCCCGTCGATTATCTGTAACTTTTCACCGGGCATACCGATTATCCTTTTTATATAGTTGACGTCCTTTGAATATGGAAATACAACAATATCAAATCTTTCAGGGTCATGTATATAATACGAAACTTTCTCTACAATAAGATAATCCCCGTTACTTAGCGTTTCGTTCATGGAACTTCCCTCAACCTTTGTGTGATGCGCTATATAATGTGTAAATACATACGAAAGCATAACCGATATAACAACGCATGCCGCGATGAACGCAAAGTCGGCAATATTCCATCTTGCATCATCACTCTTACCTTTTGTTCGCTGCGGCATATCTTCCCCGGAGTCCCCGCCTTCCGGATAATGGACATCGTCGGCATTCATATCATGCTGTCCGCATGCAACATCCTTAAAATAATTATCTGTAATAATACTATCACTCCGTATGGCGTCACGCAGACCCATAACGTCGACTATATTATTATCCCTGCATTTTTCATACAATTCTATCTGTTTTACAAATTCAAGGCTGTCTTCAATCTCCCTCTCATCATACAAAGTCTAATCCCCCCTGACAACATATGAGATGACTGCTCTTACACTGTTTCGCAGGTGATTGAATCATTCTCTCTCATAGGGGATATAATTCTTCTCAAGCGTTATCCTGCCAATCTTCCCCCCCCTGAAATCATCCATTATAAGAGCGGCCGCCCTCTCGGTATCGGCAAGGCTTCCCTTTTGCAGACATCCCCTTCTAAGAGCATATCTCTCAAGAATTTCATATTCCCTGCCCTCGGCTGCAAAACCAAGGTAGTCGTTAAGAAGCGCCGGATATTCTTCGCAAAGATATTTTATCAGTTCGCCGGCAAGTTCTTCAATCTGAAGTATCTCGTCCCTGATTGAGCCAATGAGCGCAAGCCTTAAGCCCACGTTCTGGTCCTCAAATTTCGGCCAGAGTATTCCCGGTGTATCAAGAAGCTCTATATTTTTTCCAAGCCTTATCCACTGCTTTCCTTTGGTAACGCCCGGTTTGTCGCCCGTCTTTGCACACGCCTTTCCTGCAAAACTGTTGATAAATGTCGATTTTCCGACATTCGGTATTCCAACTATCATGGCCCTTACCGGCCTGTTGATGATTCCCCTTTTCCGGTCCCTTTCTATCTTCTCCCTACAGGCCTCCATCACAACGCCGTTAACTGCGCGGACTCCTTTACCTGACTTTGAATTGACAAGCGCGGTAAAATATCCCTTGTCCTCATAATATTTTTTCCATTTTTTTGTCTCGTTTTCATCTGCAAGGTCATATTTGTTCAGCAGGATAACCCTGATTTTATTCTGTGACATCTGTTCAATATCCGGGTTCTTGCTTGAAATGGGCGTCCTTGCGTCGACAAGTTCTATAATAACGTCTATTAACTTTATATTTTCCTGCATCATACGCTTTGCTTTTGTCATATGACCGGGATACCACTGAAAATGCATTTTATTCGTTCTCCTGTTCGCTATCGCTCTTTATATTGAGCGACTTAATGGATGAAAACGGTTTTATCCGAAACCATACTTTTCCTATTATATCGTCTTTTACGACAGTTCCAACATTAGAAAACCGGCTGTCCTGGCTGTTGTTTCTGTTATCTCCGAGCAGAAAGTACTCATTCTCCTCCAGCAACAATTCCTCGCCTGCAATTCCCCCTGTATTCATCGGTTCAACATTTATTTTTTCTTCCAATTCTTCGCCGTTGATATAAATTTTCCCTTTATCAATCAGTATCTTATCGCCCGGAAGCCCTACAACCCTCTTTATGTTCAGATAGCTGTGTTCCGATGAATTCTGGCAGTAAGCCACAACGTCAAAGCGCTCAGGCGCAGAAAATTTATATGCAAATTTGTTTACCAGAACCTCGTCGCCGTTGTTAAGCGTCTGTTGCATCGACTCGCCTATCATCGACGTCTGCATAAGTCCGTATTTCGTTATGGCATATGCGATTCCTATAACAATACATATTTCCAAAAGATATGTCACTATCTGAAGTATTATCCTTTTTTTCCCGGAATTCTCTGCTTCCGCCCTATATATTCCCCCGGAGCCAAAAGTCAGTTTTCTTTTTCTTCTAATCAAAGCCATCCTATAATCCCCTATACCAACTTTACCAATATATCTTTGCCCGTGCTGTATATTGCATATACAAAAAGGGACATATCAAAATGCCCCCTTAATATCTTTCCTAAACCGGTAATTATTTTACTTTCTCCTTAACCTTGGCAGCCTTACCGACACGTTCCCTGAGATAATAAAGCTTAGCGCGTCTAACTTTACCAAGTCTTACTACTTCAATCTTCTCAACGTTAGGAGAATGGAGCGGCCATGACTTCTCAACACCGATTCCGTTCGAGAACTTACGGACCGTAAATGTCTCCCTTGCTCCGCCGTTCTGTCTCTTAATTACGGTTCCCTCGAATACCTGTACTCTCTCCCTGTTGCCCTCTTTAATCTTTGCGTATACCTTAATGGTATCTCCAACGCGGAAGTCCGAAATCTGTTTCTTAAGCTGGGCATCCTCAATTTTCTTAATAATATCGTTCATCTGTGTACCTCCTGATTATTTTTGATGTTCTTACATCAGACGAACGCCTGACACAGCGGACCATCTATCTTTTTTCACAGCTCGTCAATTATAACACACGATATTACACAATGCAAGCATTTTATATATTTTCATTCCTCAATGTTTCAACAATGTTGTCTTTCTTAATTTTACTCATCGAATACAGCATCGTGGAAAAAACAACGATAAATACGCTGCCGACTGCTATGGCTATACTGTACCAAGGTATATAAAAGCCCATATTTACGCCCTGACTAATCCATCTATATAGCATAAAGGACAGCAGGCACGACACCGGAATGCCATATATAATGCCTTTGATTCCATAAAGAATACATTCATAATTCATCATTTTCATCATCTTTTTATCGGACATTCCGGTGGATTTGAGCATCGCAAATTCTCGTTTCCGAATCATGATGTTGGTTGAAATGGTGTTAAATATATTCGTGGTGGCGACAAGCGATATGAGTATTATGAATCCATACGCAAATACATTGATGACAATAACCATGGAGCGCATCCTGTCCTCCTCCGCCCTCACGTCGTCAATTCCATATGAAGAAATGTTCACATCCGAAATGTTTTCATTCATGATATTGTGCATCTTGTCGGCTACAACATTATGGTTATCGGCAGTTATATAGTAGCTTACATTATACCATTCTTCATAATTCGACGCAAATCCGCCCATGGCGCTTCTCGGATATATGACGGCAGGCGAATCCATCATTCCTCCGGGCACAGAATCAAGCACGCCCGCAATATTCATCTCCGTGAAACAGATGGACTCCTCATATGACAGCGCAATATAACTATCCGCGGAGTCAGACTCGCTGTTTATATCATGATAATATAATTTTTCGGTAATATTACCGTCCGCATCCGTTTCATAGTCGGAATAAGAAAAGTCATAGCCGTCAATATACTTGAAACTCTGAAACTTTAACGAGACGGGATAATCCATTTTTTCAAATACGTGTCTTTTACTCCACTTTGTTCCGTCGCCTTCATTATCCGTGTGTATATACTCATCCCACAACACCCCGTAAATCCTGCCATCATCCGGAATGTTAATATTACTTTCCGAGAGAAGCTTCTCATACACGGCGTCTTCAACAAAATACATGCTCACGCCAAGCAGATTCTTATCCCTCTCATACACATACTTTTCCTTTTCATAGTCAGGCGAGGAAGGGTCCCCCGGAAATTCTTCATCCGGCTTAAAATCTTCCGTCAGCATATCCGGCTCCACCACCAGGCTTCTCCCTACGGAAAAATCTTTCTCAATTACTTTCACGGTTGACTCAATCCCGTCAATTCTTTGAAGCTCTTCCTCAAACTCTCCATACGCCGTATCAAAATTACCGCCCGTAATATCCGCTTCCTTCATCTTAGTGCCGGTCATAAATTTTATATCATAATCGGATGTTGTGGTCACGACTCCGGCAACATTGATGAGATAACTGCTGAACGAGGACGCCGATATGAAAAGCACGACGCTCACAAACAGGGACAGTACCGTAGCCCTGTATTTTTTACGGCTCCGTTTAAAATTCTTTGACGCCAGCATTCCCGGAAACCCAAACAGCTTATATGTGATTTTTCTCGTCTTTACCTTTCTTGCCTTAATCTTCACATCCCCGCTCTGTCTCAGCGAATCTATCGGCATGATGCGTATCGCCCTGACGGCCGGAACAATCGCCGATATAAATGTCGTGAATAATCCCATAAAAGCCACGAAGACAAACACCGAAAGCTTAATGTGAAGCGACAGGAACAATCCTTCTCCTCCAGTTATATCATCCATGATAGCAACAAAGGAATCCCTGAGAATATACAATGTAACGCCGATACCCGCGCATCCTATGACAAATCCCAACGGAATCGCTATGATACACAAAAATAACACTTCATATAAAACCGTTCCCATAATCTGCTTTTTGGTCGCGCCGATCGATTTCAATATTCCAAACTGCCTTGTCCTCTCGCTTACAGATATGGAAAACGAGTTATAGATAAGCGCAATGCAGCCGAACATGATTATGATAAATAACACGCATGCAAATCCCGTGAGCATGGAAAGTATGCCGCCGTCCATTGTGATTCCACTGTTGTACAGCAAAAGCTCATGGTTAATGATAGAATCAACCTCATCACCAAAGGATTCCACAAAGCCGTTCACATCTTTCTGCTTTTCCATTGTAAAGAAAATAATGCCCTTAAAATCATCATTCTCAGCGCCGTCCTCCATACAGGTCAGCGCCGTGTAGCCGGGACTTGAATAGGCTTCGATATCATAGCTAAATCTTTCATAAAAACCGACAACCGTATACGTGCGGCCCGTAACATCCACCAAGGTCTCTCCCTGCATATATTCGCTGCCGCGAGATACTTCCTCTCCCTCAAACATTCTCTTTCCGGTTTCCACACTGACCGTATCCCCGATTTTATACTCTACCCCGCCGTTAAACTTAAGATGCAGCGGAAGTATTATCTCGCCTGCATTTTCAGGCATTTTTCCCTCCTTAAGTTTTACTGCGACCAAATCGGTAAAGTCTCTGCTCATGGCACCCACGTACAGATACGGCTTATATACGTTCTCGCTCCCTATATATGAGAAACCTATGTCCTGAAGCATTCTCATACTGTTAATTCTCTGTTCGCTTTTGATTCTGCCAATTACTTCGCTGTCATCGGATTCGACAGCGCCTTCAAAGCACCCAAGTGTCTGATATGTCCTCTCAACGGCATACTGTTTTACGCTTATCAGTCCTTCGGCAACCGCCGTAAACAGCGATACCGACAGAACGATTCCTATTATCGTAACGATTGTCCGCACACGGTTATTAAACAGTGATTTCTTTGTATATTTTCCAAATACGCCCACGACAATCACCCCCGGATTCTTTCATCCCTGACGATTTTTCCATCCTCAAGGGCAATGATTCTGTCCGCCTGAAGCGCGATATTTTCATCATGTGTGATTATAATCAGCGTCTGGTTGTACTTTTGATTTGAATATTTCAGAAGCTCTACAATCTCCTGACTGTTTTTCGAGTCGAGATTACCGGTCGGTTCATCCGCAAGAACTACCGACGGCGAGTTCATCAGCGCCCTTCCGATTGATACCCTCTGCTGCTGCCCTCCCGACAGCTGGTTTGGCAGATGTTTTTTTCTTTCCTCAAGCTTTAGAATCGAGAGAAGCTCGTCAAGCCTGTTATCATCAACCTTTTTTCCATCCATAAGCACCGGCAGCGTAATATTTTCTACAACGTTAAAGACCGGTATAAGATTATAGAACTGGTATATAAGTCCCACCTGCCTGCGCCTGAATATTGCGAGCTGCTCGTCATTCTGGCTGTATACATCCCTGCCGTCAAGCCACACATTGCCCGACGACGGCCTGTCAACGCCGCCCAGTATATGCAGAAGCGTTGACTTACCCGAGCCCGACGGCCCGATAATGGCGGCAAACTCTCCCTTTTCCACGGAAAACGATACATTATCCAAGGCGCATACCCGGTTGTCTCCTTTTCCATATATTTTTGTCAGATTTTCAATTTTTAAAATGTCCATAGTGTCATCTCCCTGCTTTTACCCGATAATTACCCATTGAATGATACGGGGTAGTTTTTAACGTGACATATAAGCTTCATGGCCGTGAAGTTTTAATCTTTATCTATATAATACCCCATCAGAATGACATATGGATGACTTTAAAATTACAATTCTGTAATATTGGGCTTTATACTTTCAAAGCATCCGAATCCCACCCATCAAAACCACAACAATCATCAAAGGCAACGGTACGGCAGACATCCAGAAAAACAGACCGCCGCCCTGCTTTTGATATCTGCTTCTGTTATAAGCGATATCTAAAACCAACCATACAATATTATACCATGTCCTCCGGACATGGCAGACTCCGCTGGATGCACACGGTTCGCTACTGAATATGTCCTCCCTTTGGTCGGACGCGAACCGGTGCAGGTATAATATCTGTCGATATTATACATTAAAAATTCTACTGCAAAGCGCAACTCTGTAACAAAATCACTTGTCAGCGCAAACCATACTCCAATAACCGAATAGCTCAGACAGATTCCAAATACGCTGTTTATCAGAACTGCAACAATCTTTGAATACATTTTAAACTCCTTTCAGCGCTCTTTCCGATAGTATCTGTAACGGCCCTGCAGCCGTTTCCCGGTAATTTACGGGAACAGTCTGTTATATAACAATTTTATTTTCCATGTAAAAGTATAGCATATTATGCAAATACCGTGTAAACGGATTCCCGCAAAACATTGTATTCCGGTTGTATTCCTTGTTGTACTGTCGAAAATCCGGCCGCTCAGTATATTGTGATAAAATTATTTATTTGTTCCCAAGAAATATCAAAAATATATGGCCTATTTTTGATATACTATACGCACAGGGGGAATGGACAATGAAAGAATGGACGGAAGCAGTTCAAAATATGATAGAGTGGATTGAAAATAATATCGAACAAAATAGGATTTTAGAGAATCTTTCCAAAGCCATAGGGTATTCACCGTGGTATTGCTCCGTTTTATTCCATAATGTTACGGGCATGACGTTAAAATCATATGCTTCCGGCAGACGGCTGGCCCGGGCAACTGAGGAAATAAGGGATACGGACGAACGAATTCTGGACATTGCCATTAAATACGGCTATTCGTCCCAGGAGGCATTATCAAAATCATTTAAGGAACAGTTCGGATGTACACCGGCTGCGTACCGTAAAGCTCCTATTCCGATTCCTCTCCGGATACACAAAGTTGTTCTGTTCCCCGATTATGAAGAAGAAAGGATGATAACAATGGAAAAATCAAGAGTAGCAGTCAGCGTTGAGCATATTCCGGCTCACAAATATTTAGGAATCTGGGAGAAAAATGCCGATAATTACGGCGATTTTTGGAAGTATCACAATTGCGACGAGGTATGCGGTTTTGTGACGAGCATGGACAAAATGGCGCATCCTATCGTCACAGCACACACCGCCGGTTGGAAGCAGACGGACGGAAAGAAAATTTACTTCTACGGAACAGGCGTCGAAAATGATTACGATGGACCTGTTCCGGAAGGATTTGAAATAAGAGAATTTCCCGAGAGCGATTATCTTGTATTTTCGTATCCGGCATTTGATTATATGACGGAAAATGCGGATGTTATGGGCGCAGTGGAAGCCTTGGCGTGGAATTTTGACCCTGCCTCCATGGGGTATGAGTGGAACGAAAATGCTTGTCAGGATTATCAAAGGCATTATCCCGAAAAATTGGGATATCAGATATTAAGGCCTGTCAAAAAGGCATAATAAGCACGGGGGCTTCCCGTAAGAATATTCTATACGGAAACAGATATGCTTGCCGTCTGCTCCGGCAGGCTTATCTCCCCGGTTTTTGTGTATATTACCGGTTCCTTACCGGTCTTTGTATTTGCAGAAACCGCGGTATCCTTGTCGGTCCAGGCCGGAGCCGTTTCTTGATTTTTGCTTACGCTGTCTCCTGTTTTGCCATCTTCAGTTTCCGTCTGCCCGGTTCTTGTCTCCTCGATTCTGTCTTCAAGCTTCCCTCGTTCTTCCCTGCGCTTTTCGATTGTCTTTTCAAGCTCCTCTTTTTCCTGTTCCCTTGCCTCTTTCGCTTCTTCTTCCATTCCCTCATCGGCTTGCGCCTTATATTCGTACGCCTTCTGCGAAAAATCAACGACATATCCCATTGCCCTCTCCATTGTGGCAGTATCACCCCTGCGCTCTGCATCTTTATAGACCTTAAAGGGGGTATTAATCAGATTGATATTTGCGTTTGCCCCGACAAGTCCTTCCATTGTTTTTGTATTCATAGCATTTCCTCCCATCGCGTACACTAAGTACATCTTCATTTTATTTTTCGACGATATAAATATGCATTGTAAGTATTCTGTCTCAAACAGCCCGGTAAATGTCATGTTCGGCATCGCTTAACGGCACTAATATAGAAATTACAAAAATACCGTTCTCGGTCTCTATGTTCATTGTTCCGTCATATTTATGTACCACATCCCGGACGTTCATCAAACCGATACCGTGCTTCTTCTGGTTTTCCTTATCCGAAAATCTGTTTTCAGGCTTATCTCTTTCAGGCGCATCCGTCGTATCCGTACTGTTTTTCACTTCTAACAGAAAGCATTTCTTTACAACCCCCGCCTGAATATTGATAAACGGCCCCCGCTCGCATTGCGGCTCATTTTTCTGCAATCTTTCGCAAGCCTCCAAAGCATTGTCCAGTATATTTCCAAACAAAACAGATAAGTCAAACGCATTGATACAGCACGACCGGGGTATTCGCGCATCACATTCCCATGTAATATTTTTTTCCTTTGCCATGCTCCGTTTCTGATACAGGAGTATATCAACCGCCCTGTTCCCCGTAATTTCCTCTCCGATTCCCAAACCGGCGCTTCTTTCCATGTTTTTCAGATACTCTTTCATTTTTTCCAACTCTTTATTATCAAGAAGTCCCGACAAGGCGATAACATGATTTTTCATGTCATGCCTTAACCGTTCCAAGCGGCTGTACTGCTCCTCCAACATCTTATATGCCGTAATTTGCAGATGATACTGATTGTTTTTTTCCTGTTCCAAAAATAATCGATTCATTCCAAAAATAAAAACGCCGGCTCCGAACATGGACAAAGCCGTCAAAACACAAAAACCGGCATAGCTGAAAATCTGGTCATAATATATTCCCATATTGCCGCCGCTTCTCACCAAGATACCATTGCTCGCCCCCCAATTCGCCACATCAACTACCGCTGTAATTGCAAGCAGTGGAATCGCACACAGGATATACCATTTTCCCGTCCTGCCGTCAAATACAGGCGCAAAATATTTTGAAACCCGATATAAAATCAAAACGGTTATAATTATGGCGATGCTTACAATCAGATTGCCTTCCACGTCTCCCAAAACCGGAACCGGAATATGATTCACCGTATGCTGCCAAAACAGCAGCAGACACGAAAGAAAGGCAACACAGAGATTTTCCACAAGCGTCGTCACGGTAATCAGGATGAAAGCAACTAATATCTTTTTCTCCATATTCCTCCGATACAGCAATAACACCAATCCTATAAACAGGATATGGCTTAATAAGCTAAGGACAATATTCGGAACAAAATAACACATGGAATCTATGAATACTCCGGCGCAAAAACCGATAATCACAAACAACTTCTCATTTATTCGTGATATCTCGAAAAAGTTTTTACAAAATTTTTCCGCCATACATATATATCCGAAATAGCAGACTAACATTATGGAAATACTTACAAAGGACTGTATCATATGATTCCCCCGTTTTCTCTCATATATCCTAAGATTGCTTTGCAAAAGTCCTCATATCTTCTCTTAGCAATGCCAATCCTCTCCCCATTATCGAGAATCACTTCCTGCCTGTTATATAAATCAACATATTTCAGATTGATAAGCCAGCTTTTGTGACACCGGAAAAACCCTTTTTCCCGCAGATTATTTTCCAAAACGCCAATCTGCCCGTAATACGTAAATATCCCATCTGCCCCGTGTACATCAATCATTCTTCCCTTTATCTCAAAATAATAGATGTCATCTAAGAACAATTTCTTTTTCTGTCGTTCTTTACTGACAATAATAAATTCCTGTGAGCGGCTTTCTATCTTGCATACAGCCTTTTGTAACACATGTCTCAGTTTTTTCTCATCAACCGGTTTCAATAAATAACGGAACGCCTCCACATCATAGGCTTCAAAAACATATTCCCTGCTGGAAGATATGAATATCAGAATCTTATCAAACGAATTTTCGCGAAAAATATGCGCTGCCCTCATTCCATCCATATCGCGCATGATAATATCAAGAAAAATAATGTCAAATTTATCTGAGGATTGTATTAATTCCTGTCCGCCGTAAAACTGCCGTACCACACATGGCATTTTCATTTCTTTTAATATCTTCTTAATTTTCCCCGCTATATTGCAGCACTCCATGATTTCATCATCGCATACCGCCACCCACAACATGTCAGTCACCTGCCTTATATCTTTTGCGAATATATGAGCTGTTTTTATATGATGTCAAGGTCAAAATGCCAAACCGTCAAAAGTTCAGAATGCCGTTTATGCCTGTATGGTAAGGTATTTGAACTTATATATTTATATTGTATATATCGGCATAAATTTTGTCAGGGCTTTGTCAGTGCTATGAACGGACAGTTGGATGTAGTGAACGTAGTCTTCGGAATTATCCCCAAACAAATATGTATTCTCCTTTTAGGAAAGACTAGATGTACTTTTATAAAATGAAAGTCCTCTGATTTAACATTAAATTTTTCAGGCAAATATTCTGAAAATATCGCTCGCTTTTTTAATTCTTCTAAAAGTTTATTTGAACAATCTGACATACTTTTTATTCTCCCGTGAATGACAAATCAACAGTATCTCTCCACAAACTCTGACGATGTCAAAATCTCCGGCTTTTCAACATTTACATCATTAAAATCACTGTCTCCTGTTACAAGAATATCCACATCTTCCAGTATTGCTGTATAAAGAACAGGATAATCTTTTGCATCTCTGATTTCAAATAATGTTTTATCTAATATATCCGGTGTATACACAAACTCGTAATTCATTTTAGCAAGCAAGGTATCTGTAATTCCAATCTTATCAGGAAATTTTCTTCTGACAACCTCCTTTAATTCTTCTACGATATACGAGGAAAGCACTAACTGATGTTCCATAAAAATACACTCCATCATCCGATTCATTTTATTACCGGAAAATATCAATAAGGAAATCAATACATTTGTATCAACCATTATCCGCAATTATTTCACCGTTTTTCCTTTCGCAGTTCCTTAACCATCGCCACAACATCTTCTTCACTCTCCAAGCCAAGCCGCTCTGCCTCCCCTGCAAATGCAGCCTGAGCCTCTCGCAGCGCTTCCATGGAAGAATTGGTCAAATAGATTCGTCCCGCTTCTTCCAAAAAAAGCACCTTACTCCCCTCTTTAATACCTAACTTCTTTCTAATCTCTATCGGTATTGTAATCTGTCCCTTTGATGTAACCTTTGCAAGTTCCATACAATAACCTCCTTTCAATCTAATCCTTACTTTCCTTACTTTTATTATATTGATTTTTGTCCGTATTATCAACTATCTTTTATATAAATCAAAATTTAATTTCTCTTAAATATTTCCATTCAGTTATATTTCCGCCAAATTCTAATGAAGATATACTATAACTTTTCCAATCTAATGAAGTCATTACCTTTTTACAAACATCTCTGTTGTTCGATTTGCATTCTATCTCTACACTTGATATTGTATCAGAAGCCTCTAGCTCACCCTGAATGTACTCCCCATATAACCATTTTCAGATACTTCAAATACTTCACCCAAATTTTCTCCATCAATTAAAATAACTTTATCTCCAAATTCAAAACAGACTCTTTTATCGGCTCAAAAATTGATATTCGCTTTTCTCGCTTGACTGCACAAATCACGGGTAGCCAAATCATAACGCTTTCCGTCCTTGATAAAATGTGTCCCGCACTGGCGAAACTCAAAATGTACTTTATGGGTGACACATTGCTCTCGTATGGAAAGTACCCATGCATAGTCAAGCGGTCTGGCGTTTCTGTCCGATTCGCCGCCGACCACGACTAATTCAACATTACTAAGATAGGTGCTAATGTCTATTTCCTCAATCAATGGTTGGCAGATAATATTTTTATGTCTGATTGGCAGTTCATTGAAAATGGAAAGCCTGTAATCAACCATGTCCTGATTTTCCACCGTACATCCAACCGATACATTGTCATATCCATCGTTCCAGTCCTCCGGAACACAATCCATAAACCGGTCAATACGCTTTGTCAGGAACAAAAAGTGCAGGTCAGAACGCTCCCGTATCATCTGCCAGCATTCAGAACGCCATGCATCAGCCTCCTCAATCAGAAAATCGGTGGAGAAGCAAAGATATACGGTTTGTCCCGATTTGATTTTGTAGTCCCCAGATTTATTCTTAGTGACGGGTGCATAAAAATTATCTGTTTTAACAACATTGTCTGTATCCATACCATGCTTCAAATCGCCTTTATGAATGTAACAGTATTTGCATCCCTCACTATGTTTGTGGCAGCCACGCCACGGATTCCACATTGCCATAGTTACAACCTTTCATCAGTAAATTGGGGGAAATAATCCCTATTTATATTTTACAGTCCTGAATTTATGTTCTATCCAGAAAGTTGCCTCCAATGTATCAAAATAAATAAATCTTATCTTAGAATCATCAATCCCTTTTGGGAAAAAACTCTTATCATCCTC
>JAAVXK010000095.1 GCA_022790615.1 Lachnospiraceae bacterium | reverse complement strand
GGTTTATTCTCCCGGTGGACGTGGATTAAATTTTGTGGTATATGATAAGGTAACTCGATTTGTGTTGGACGAAGTTAATTTTGATACTTTTTCTAACCATTTTGCCTGTCACCGGCCTTCTAAGATGAGAGATGGTGTTAGCAAGTTTTTGGAACAACATCCGGATGTAACCTTTGCATGTTTTAACACGCCTGTATTCCCACAGGAAAATTTGACTCAAAACGAACGCTTTATAGTTACGAATGCCGTTGGTCGGGCAACGATTCTTAACAATATTAACAACCCTGCGTTTGCCATCAACCGATACTATGATACGGACGGGATTGTTGAAGTACTGAACGCACCCAGATCTTATCACGATATTAACGGGGTAAGGCGCTTTGAGGATACACATGGAAAATGCGTGAACACTGCCGGCGGTCACCGCATAACGGCACATCAGCCGCATCAATACCGCCAAACGGTTTTTATTCTTGGAGGATGCCGTATATTTGGAGTAGGGGCGGCCGATGAACATACAATAGCTTCCTTCTTGCAGGAGTTGTTTAATGAACGCCTGCCGGAACAGTCTGTCATTGTACAAAATTACGGTTTTTATCTTGCGGAGATGGGAGATGCGCAGACAGGAGAAGAATTGGCCATTTTGGAATCCTTACCGGTAAAGCCGGGTGATGTAATACTTTGGAATTTTCAGGACATTTCGGAAACGCCGTACATTGACATATCAAATGCTGCCATGCAGCCCAGACCCTATGAAGTGTTCTTCGACACACAGCATTATACCCCAGACGGAAACAGGCTTATAGCAGAAAAACTTTTTACGGAACTTATAACAAAGAACCTGCTTGCCTTACCGGACACAGCCGCCAAGCAGCCGGAGCAAAACATATACGGCTTTGATAGCAGCAACTCCAGGAAACTGACGGAGTACAAAAAAATCCTCGTCAATTATTATGAAGAAATGTTTTTCGTAAAGATGGGTGCAATTGTGATGAACTGCAATCCGTTTACCTTAGGACACAGGTACCTGATAGAGCAGGCGTTGACGCAATGTGATTATCTGGCTGTTTTTATTGTACAGGAGGACAAGTCTATTTTTCCATTTGAGGACAGGATTCACTTGGTGGATGTATGTACGTCAGATTTGAAAAATATTGTAGTGATTCCCAGTGGAAGCTTTATCATATCTTCCCTGACTTTTTCCGAATATTTTAATAAATCCGAAATGCAGGAGCGTGTGGTTGATTCATCTCTGGACGTAACAATCTTTGCCCGTGAGATTGCCCCATGCCTTCACATTACAAAACGCTTTGCCGGGGAAGAACCCTTTGACACTGTGACGAATCGGTATAACGAGACGATGAAAAGGATTCTTCCGGAATATGGAATAGAATTTGTTGAGATTCCCAGAAAGAAATCAGGTGAGGACGTCATCAGCGCATCTCGCGTGCGTACCCTTCTTGAGAACAAAGACTTTGAAAATATTCGTCCCCTGGTTCCCGACCCGGTTTTTCAGTACTTGATGGAGTGGAACCGGTTCCGTTAAATGATTCTGTTTCATTGTTCGGAATGCGGCGGGGCAGGCGGTGAACAGGGCGATACTGTTGTAAGACAAACGCCCACCAGACACAAAACAGGTTTGGCGGGCGTTATTGCCTTATTTCTATTGGATTATTTTACTTTACCCTTACCTTAACTTTTTTATAAAATATTGCTATTTGCCCATCCGTACTTTCAGTACCTTGCTCCATTTTCCATACAGATTACCTTGGGCCGATTTCCTGTACGCGCGTACCCTGACATACAAAGTCTTTTTCGACAAAAGTTTCTTCACTGTATATTTTGTCTTTTTGCCTGATTTTACTGTATACGTCTTCTTTCCCTTCGTAAACTTTTTATTAGACGCGACATTTATCCTGTATCCGTCGCAGGACGTCTTTTTCCATGTGATGGTCAAAGCCTTTTTACCTGCTTTTTTCACCTTTTTGAGCTTAACCTTTGCAGGTTTTTTAACTTGTTTATTGTCGGCTACAGGAACGCCCATGTTATTGCCGCCATTATTTTGGTTTCCACCGTTATTCTGGATGTTACCGCTATTTTGGTTTCCTCCGTCATTACCCGACTGCTGTGTGTCAGGCAGAAGCTCACCTTCCTCAAGGGATTCGTTCCAGCCAGGCGTATAACCTGTCGGGGCCGCTTTTCTTTCATTCCATATCGGGCTCTCACCGAAAGCGTTCACGGCTTTTACCGCAAAGTAATACGTCTGCCCCGCATTAAGACCCGATATTGTGTATTCCGTTCCTTTTACGCCATTTATTCTACGTTTGTAGACTCCAGGCTGTTTGCCGTAATATATGTTATACGAATCAGCACCCTTACTTTCCTTATACCATATGGTAATCTTTCCGTCCCCGTCCGCCGGCTGTTCGGCATACAAGAGCGGTGAAGCCGGCGTTTTAGCCGTAGTGAATGACATCACGTTATTTGAAGCAGTTGAAAGCTTCTTATCTTTCGTATAGGCTGTCACCCTCCAATAATAAGTTTTTCCCGGCTCAAGCTCATTTTGCGCAACCCTGTACTTGTTATATATCATGTACTCCCTGTCTATAACAGGATTGGTCATCGACTCATTGTCGGCAACTTCAAGGTGATAGAAGAATGCGTTTGGCGATTCCTCCCATACAAGCTCGGTACGTTCGTCTACGCCTGCCGCCGTGTCCTTTGGTGAAACAAGGCTGAATTGTACCGGATAATCGCCCTCCGCTTTTGTCGTAAAGTAGTGAAGCACGCCGTTCATCGGTCTTTCGCCCTCTGAGTTGACTGCATATACTTTCCAGTAATACTTTGTATTGTACCTAAGGTTTTCAGTAATCTTGTAATACCCCTGCGAATTATTTCCAAAATGACCTGTGCTTCTCACTGTCTTTATTCCGGACTTATCAATGACAGGATTTGAAAAATCCTCATTCTCTGAAACCACAACGTGATATGAATCCGCATTGTATGCCGTAGACCATTTAAGTTCTGTATTGATATCTTCATTCTTAGCTCCCACCGACGGCATGTAAGGTCCGAACTGCCCCGGCACACCGACATTATCGGACGCTATAAAGGAATATTTTACGCCGTTTGCAACAGGCGTTTTTCCGCTGTCATTAACTGCCACAACCGTCCAGTAATATCTGGTTCCCTCCTCAAGAGTCTCGGTCAAAGTAAATCCTGTATCTGTAATGCCTTCTTTTGTCACTACAGGACTGCTCATATCGCTGTTCCTTGAAAGCGTAAATGTATAGGACGCCGCATCCTGTGCAGCAGACCATGTAAAATGAGGACTGCGCGGGGCAATTTCGCCGTCGTCAGGCGTCATGGGGTTAAAGAAGCCCGGCTTTGCATCTTTGCATTTGACTACAGCCATAACGCTTTGCTCCGCCTTGACGTCGTTTATCATAAGATTTACATTTTCGCCCGATACCGTTACGCTTTCAGACCTCACATATTGAAGCCCATCCGCCTCATCGTCCGTAATCACATATATATCGGCAGTCTTACATTCGGATGCAAACGGAACGTCGTTCAATACTACGTTAACCGCTCCGTCATTCCCGTTCTTTGCAACGATTACGCTTACTTTCTTTTCTTTATCATCAATAGATACCGCACCTGTAAACGCCTCGTCTCCGGACGTTTCAACCGCCGTGTATTCGCCCGACATGCGTCCGAACATATAGTAAACCCACCATATGCTGCGGCGCGCCGCCCTGTTCTCTGCCTTGACATTCGTGGTAAGCAGGTCACTCATTCCGTTCCAGTTTTCACCCTCCATGCATCCCTTTATATTCCTGTCAACGCCGGTACGTACTACATTCGACATGCTTCTGGTCCAGTCGGACGGATTCTTGCTGCCTGAATTGTTTTCCTCCCATATGATATACTTGCCGTTGGCTTTCGGATATTTCTGCTGAATAGAGAGGATATTGTCGTACCATTTCTTAAGCTGACTGTACGGCGCGTATGTATCGCTCGTCCAAAATGCGTGCCACGAAGGACCTTCAACCGTTATATCATTTTTTGCCGCATACGGAATGTAATAATCAGGTATTCCGTCATATCCAACGGCACCCGGGCCGACTGCCGGAATATCATCCGGATATACTTCCCTGAGCGCCTCCCATGCCGCCTGAAATATCTCCTCGGTTCCCGTCCAGTACTCGTTCGTCAAATCCGCATAGTCAGGCGTCGCGCCGTTATCCCTCATATACTGGAGGAAATCTTTAATATACTGCTTGAAATCTGCAACCTGCTTATCCGTCTTTAATCTTTTATTTTCAGTTGTATCCATAGGTCCGCCGCTTGCAGTTGCCCACGACGGGTTCATTCCCATCACCATATACCACTCATATCCCGCGGCCTTGGCTCTCTTATACGCCTCAAGATGCCTTTCTTTTACACTGCCCTCATAAGCATAATAGCTGCCGTCCAAATCTCCAATCGACTGGAACGTCTGTACGGGCAGGGTTTCCCTGTTTAGAAGCCTTCCAAGAAGCGTAAGCCTGCTGTCCGGTATATCGTAATTCGGCGTAAGAATATATCCGAACCTGCAGTCTTCAACCTTTCTGGTCCTGTCGCCGCAGTATGCGGTTATCGTAGGACACTCCATTACTTTAACAGTCGCCTCACCGACGCACTGGCCTGATACAATCGTAACTGTCGCACTGCCCGCCTTCTTACCTGTGGCGGTCTTTCCAGTCCCATCTACTGAGAGCACGGACTCGTCAGACGATGACAACTTATAATCCGTACACTCCCCGACGTCTATACCGTTTGAGTTGACATTATATGCCCTGAACACCAAGTCTGCGCCTACGCTTATACTGTACTCTTTTTCATCGAACCTGACCGCGTCGGTAACAGGCTGGCTGCTGTATTTCCAAACCGATATTCTGTCGAGATTAATACAGTCTGAATTATCATTTGAAGTTATACAGTACAGGGAAATACTGTTGCCGCCCTTTACAAGCGTCCTTTTTATAATAAGTTCTTCCCATGTATTCCATGTGCTGTCTGTGCCGGAAAATGTAACCTTCTCCGACGTTCCGTTGACATCAAGGCCAAGCGTCCTGTCTTTCGGCCAGCCGCCTACGTCTCCGGCCGAATACCGGAACGATATATAATACTCTCCGGCACTGTCCGCATTTACGTCAAATGTAGTTCTTGCCGTGCCGCTGTTATCATAACCGCCTACAAACCCTGTACCAAAATATCCGGTATGGTCCGACGCTTTAACTGCTCCTCCCGATAATACCGCATTCTCAGCCTCGTACACTGCCGCCGCCGGATGCGCTTTCACCGGCTCGCTGTCAGCGCGTACCGGGCCCCTGTTTCCCGCCATAAAGCAGGAAGCAATAGCCATGGCAGTCATGGCAAACATGCCGGCAATTTTCTTTGCTTTCCTGTTCTTGAACATAGTGTTCCCTCCTTGTCATAATTATAAGTGTTCCGTATCATTCCTTTTCAGCCAAATGCCTTATCATCTTTTTCAAACACGCTCTAATGACGGCTAAATGAGGCGCAGCGGCTGCGCAATTACAAACAACAAAGCGGACGGAAATTCAGACAAGCCATCTGTCGAAATGTGAACGGTACAGTACGCCGGTTATAGGAACACTTCAACAACGTCGCTGCCTTGTCTCACAAATGCAATGAACTGTTCAATAGAAGCGCTGCATTCAAGCCACTGCTTTCCGGTGAATGTTTCTTTACTGTTGACATCGAGCCATTCACCCGCCGGAAGATATACCTTCCGCTCCGTCGCTCCCTGTTTCGTTATAGGGGCAAACAGTATGTCCTCGCCAAACATATACTGGTCTTCAAGCGTATAACATACTTCGTCGTCATAATTATCGAAGAACATCGGACGCATGATCGGCTCTCCCGTCTTATGCGTAATTTCCATGTACCTGCATATATATGGCTTTAGTTTTTCCCTAAGATTCACGAGATTTTTAAGTATCTCATAGTTTTCCTCGCCAAAGCTCCATATTTCGTTGTCTCCGCCGCTTCTCTCCTTGACTCCCGGATGCCTGTCAACCTGCCCCTTTGTCCTGAGCCTTGAGCCGTGCAGACGCATGACGGGTGAAAATAATCCGAACTGGGCCCACCTTACAACAAGCTCCTTAAAATAATCGCTCTCTATATCGCCGCAAAGGAATCCTCCTATATCGCTGTTCCACCACGGAATTCCGCTCATAGCCATTGAAAGTCCGGTCTTAACACTCATCTCAAGCGCCTCAAACGTCGACATGATATCGCCGTTCCACACGAGCGAGCCGAATTTCTGCGTTCCCGGATATGCTGCCCTCGTAAGAAGAATTATCTCATCCTCACCGGCCTCCCTGAGCCCGTCATAAAACATTTTACTGTAATAATACGGATAAAGCATGGCGCTCTGAGCGCCGTTTCCGGCATAAAACTTAAGATTCCAGAACTGCTGCGGATGAACCTCAGGCTCAGCCTCGTCAAGCCAGAAATTCCTGATTCCGTAATCGTAATAACTTTTCTTTATAATATCCCATACAAACGGTCCCGTCTTAGGATTTGTAGGGTCAATAAACGTCTGCTGCCCGTAAAAATCAAACGTGCCGTACTGTCCGTTTTCCGTGCGCACAAGCATATTCGCCTCGCTCATCTCAAAATAATTCTCACTCGCCGGATTGATTGTCGGCCACACGGACACGACGGGTTCGATGCCCATCTCCTTCAACTCATCGCACATAGCCTTCGGGTCCGGCCAGTATGCAGGGTCAAACTTCCATTCGCCCTGTTCGGTCCAGTGAAAATAATCAATTACGATGGCCGCTATAGGCACTCCGCGCTTCTTATATTCACGCGCAACCGAAAGCAAATCCTCCTGGCTCTCATAACGCAGCTTGCTCTGCCAGAAACCGGCCGCCCAAGAAGGAAACTCCGGAGCGTACCCCGTAAGGTCGCAATATTTTCTAAGAACTGCCGCCGGCGTCTCGTCTGCATACACAAGATAATCCGCCTGATACGCGCTGTCCGCCACCCACATCGTATGGTTGTTCGTCGTCTCGCATCTTCCCGGAGCCGGATTGTTCCAGAAAAAACCGTAGCCGAGCGATGAATACAAAACCGGAACCGCCGACTTTGTATTGTAGTGAAGAAGATTTACCGTACTGCCTTTTCTGTCAAACTGGTTCTCCTGCTCCTGTCCAAGACCGTAAAAATGCTCTCCCTCGTTAGCGTCGAAGATTACCTTAATCTGATAGTTATCTCCCTCTACATGGACATTCCTGCCGGTATATTCACCCTCAAATTTGGTATGCAGTATCTGTTTTCCGTCCCTGTAATATGTAATGATTCCGCCATACCACGGCTGACCTGCCTCAATCTTTGCCGACACCATCCCGTTGCGTATCGTGGCATTTTTCTCATCGCCCTCTATCACACACTCGGCGTCGTCAGCAGGCGGCAGAAGCGTCCAGTCTTCGTCGAGTATTTTTCCGTTTCTGGTCGAACGGCACCTTAGACAGTTGCGTCCGTACGGCTCGATTACAGTCAGCTCCTCCCTTCTTTCATATACGAGTTTATCTTTGTAAATCGTTATCTTTCCCATGGAATCATTCCTTTCCTTTCAATAATATTATTTATTTAATTATATTTTCATTTATATATATCAATTTATTTTTATATTTTCACATGTTTTAGTTTCGCATATTTTATCTTCGCATATTTTAGTTTCGCATATTTTATCTTCACACATTTTTATCTTCGCATATTTTAGTTTCACATATTTTAGTTTCACATTTTCGTTACCGGCTTATTATCGTCTCATTCTCTTATATAACTCCCAAGAGTTCTTTTACGTCTTCAAGGAGGTTTATGAGGCGATATGAGACGAAAAAAAACTCTTAGAATGTTATACAATATCAGCGTGTCAGTATAAAAATATAGCAATTACCGTCCACCCTAGAGCGTGTCTGAAAATTGCTTTCAAACACGCTCTAGTATCATAATATTGAGTTTCAAGTGCAAAATCTACTACAATCCGTTCATTTTCTGACACTATATTGATATCGCAGTGTATTTATGATATCATAATTATAGAATCACGTGATAACACGGAGGCGACGTACATGAAAGCCCAAAATAACAGACTGCAGAATAATGCCCTCACTGAAAAAATTGAGCACCGCACAAGCGGAAGGCCTTTTGCCATACACCACACCGACGTGTCGAAAAACAGCAGTTCCGCGCTGTATATACACTGTCACCCGGAACTTGAGTTTTTTTACCTGTCTGACGGCGAGTTATTTTTTTATATTGAAGATAACGTATATCACATGCATGCGGGAGACGTCGTTATGATTCCGGGAGGTCTCATACACTACGCAACGCGTGTGAAAAACGACGGAAAAAAGTGTTCGTATGAAGCTATCGTTTTTTCTTCGAAAATGCTCATTGATACGCTGCCATCCTACTGTGAGAATTATATTAACTCCGCCATATGCAATTCCATAGCAGGGGTATACCATCTTACTCCCGCTACGGATTGGCAGAAAACCGCAATTGACTGCGTAACCGGAATATTTGAATATATTTCCGTCGCCGCAGCAAAGTGCGAGCTTATAATACGCGGCCGGCTGCTAATCGCCTGGCAGCTGCTCTACAATAACGTATATGCCGACCTGATTGCCGGTCACCACGAGCGCCCCGTATATCCTCTGTTAGACAGATGCATTGAAATCATAAACACCGATTATATGTATGACTTTTCTCTGGAGGAGCTCGCATCCGCCGCCGGACTCAGTGAAGGGCATTTTTGCAGGGTATTCAAAGATATCACGGGCTTCACGCCGTTTAACTATATCAACAGGGTACGCATTACAAAAGCGTGCGGAATGCTTACATGTACCGATAAAAAAATAGCCGATATATCAGCCGGGTGCGGCTTCAATAATATCAGCTATTTTAATCGAACGTTTAAACAGATTATGAAGGAAAGCCCTTCCGTGTACAGAAAAAACTTCCATAACATCACATAGCTTCTTTTTTATCTGATTTACTTACGGGTATGGCAAATCCCCCGACCATCCTGTCGTAACATTCCTCACAAATTACAAATTTGTGTACTTCAAGGTCCTTTTTTGAGAAATAACCCCATTCCTTTACAGCCTCAAATGCGTCTTCCATTAATATTCCGTTTTCATTCCTGAGTTCTCTGCCACATGCATTGCACATTATCTTCATATAAACATCCATCCGTTCGTATCTTACTATATTTATCTCTCCGATACTGATTATAATGTGTTTTATGACATAAGTACATATGAAATTGCTGGCAACATAAAAATACCGCAATTAAGACTTGGAGCCATATCTTTTCCACATTACATACGCATCCTCGACGGGATTCTTATAGTAAGATTTCCTGCACGACTCCGTAACAAACCCATTTTTCTTATACAAAGCGATTGCGGGGGCATTGCTTTTTCTTACCTCAAGAGCGAAGCCCCGGATCCCCTTCGACATTCCGTACTCTGTAAGGCTTTCAAGCATCCTGTCTGCAATTCCCCGCCGCCTGAATTCGCACGCCACGGCTATATCTTCAATATCCGCCGTATCAACAGACATTGAAAGTATTGCAAATCCGGCCGCGTTACCGCCAATGTCGTACACTATACAATATTCATTCGCGTTGTTTACAGCCGCCGACAAAAGCGCCCTGCTCCACGCGTCCGTAAACGATTCGCATGCAATCGCATACACCCTTTCGACATCCTGCTCATTCATTAACCGAATCATTTGCCACAGCCCTTTTCTATCCTCTCGCGCTCGGCCTGCGACAGTCTTAAATATACCGGTTCAAACTCTGCTCCGTCCACATATTTTCCATCCTCATACAGCCGGGCCGCAAGCATCGCTACTGACGCCGCGCTCTGAAATCTCTGATGTGAAAGCGCT
Source organism: Lachnospiraceae bacterium (assembly GCA_022790615.1). Taxonomy (GTDB): domain Bacteria; phylum Bacillota; class Clostridia; order Lachnospirales; family Lachnospiraceae; genus V9D3004. The sequence goes on along the minus strand of JAAVXK010000095.1, from coordinate 1,237 downwards.
ATATAAGCCTTCTCTTTCATGACCTCCCGTATCCGGCTCTCATGTACCAAAACTCCGTCGCCTAAAAACAGAATCCTCTCGTCCGGATGCTTCTCACACAATAGCCTGAGTACATCATCCAGAGCAATCGCACGCGGCCCATATATTTCATGAATCACATCGCCGCAGTCACCGCAAAATGAATATACGGCCGAATACACCTGTCCGCGCCTCGCATCCATTACCGGGCATATGATCCCGCCCATTCCTGCAAAATTATAAGCAAGCGCCGCAAGCGTAGACACCGGTATTACGGGAATACCTGCGGCAAAAGATAATCCCTTTACGGTTGAAGCCCCTATTCTAAGCCCCGTAAATGACCCGGGCCCTTCGGCCGCCGCTACCGCATCAAGCTGTGAAACAGTCATATCCGACTGTTTCATAGCATGCTCTATCATCGGAAGCAGCGTCTGCGAATGCGTCTTATTATTATTGACCGAGTTAAGCGCCGTAATCACACCGTCGATGTATACCGCAACCGACGCCGTGTTTCCGGAACTGTCAACAGCTAATATTTTCATATGTCCATACCTTCTTTACATACCTTCTTTAACAGTAATCAATCTGTAATCAAATCCCTTTTCCGGATTCTTTTCTATCTTGATGCCGACGGCATCCTTTGGTATTATATCTTCTATCATCTCGGGCCACTCCACCAGCGTCACGCCGTCCCCGTAGAAATACTCTTCATAGCCAAGCTCCTCCATTTCAGAACTGTCCGCAATTCTGTAAACATCAAAATGATACAGTGGCATTCTACCGTTGTCGTATATATTCATTATTGTAAACGTCGGACTATTTACTATGTCGTCCACACCGAGCCCGTCCGCAAATCCCTGGGCAAACACGGTCTTTCCGGTTCCGAGGTCTCCGGAAAGAAGTATCACAGTCCCCGCCAAAACCTGTTCGCCAAGCTTTTTTGCAAACGCATATGTATCATCTCTTGAAAATGATTCCACTTCGCACGGCCGCGCCGCGCCGTTAAAATTATCCATATATCTTCCAAACCTTTTATATTCATTCAAAATCTGCACATATATTTAATATTGCATATATCTTTAATATCGCATATATCTTTTATACGGAATAAAGTTAAGCAAAGACTATACTTTGCCAAACCGAGTCAAATACCCCGCAACAAGCTACGGGGCATGACTTGGCTTCTTTTTACCAAGTTCGCCCCAAGGGGCGGGGTATT
>JAAVXK010000089.1 GCA_022790615.1 Lachnospiraceae bacterium | reverse complement strand
TTCCTCATTTGGCACAAATCTCCCACAAAGTGTGAAACGCATCTGGCAGAAAGCAATTTTCAAACACGCTCTAACAAGCTTCCAAAAGATGCTTAGGAACGTATGGCTGCTTTCTTAACTTTTGAAAATTTACTGTACACTTTCTTTCCGTTCACGGTTTTATAAGCTTTCATCTTAAAGTAGTAAGTCCTGCCTTTTTTAAGCTTCTTTATTGTCACCTTTGTAGTCTTTCCCGATTTTACAGTCGCTTTCTTGGAAAACTTACCCTTCTTTGATTTTGACATGTACACCACATACCCTGACGCGCCTTTCACCTTTCCATACGTAAGCTTCACTTTATTTGAAGATGCTTTTGCCGATTTAATAACCGGCGCTTTGACCTTCACATTATTATCATTCTGTACAGGCGCGGGCGCCGCTGACGGTACGGGACCAGGCGTTACCTGCTGCACCGGAGGCGCAGACGGTTGATCAGGCTGCGGCTGTGGTTGCTGCTGCACCTGTTTTGTCTCAAACTGCCATGTATCCAGATTAAAGAGCTTTGTGTCGTCATATCCCTTAAATATAAAATGCAAATCATGAATGCCGGTAACCTTTTCCTTAATATCTATCGCAAAGTCACGGTATTCATTTGTTCCGCCCGTATTAGTTATAGGAACGCTTCCAATCAGTTTCTTATCGTCTGAATCATAATCGGTCCATATTTCAATCGTTCCACCGACTGTTGCAGCCTCCGGGTTAAACTTTTCCTTACCCTCGGAATCAAGTACAGGGTCCGTAACTTCCGTTCCCTCTCCGCAGGCAGCGCTTACCGTGAATTTTATCGGACCTTCATTTCCAAAATCAACCTCGCGCACCTTTATGAAATCATCATTATCTATGTCTGTGACAACAACTCCGTACAGCGCTGCTGATTTCCAAAAAGCTTCTTTACCCGTAACTTCATCTATGTCTGTACACTGCATTTTAGCCTTTGTCTTAACACCTCTTCCGGTTCCGTTAAATCCGCCTTCCGGACCGTTAAGATTCGACGTCCAGCATATGGTCTCGGCCTGATTCCGTTCATACGGATTCAGTGTTCCAACAGGGTCAACGCTGAAAAATGACTTACCCTTAGTCGCATCCTCCATGCCCTGAACCATATACGCCTTCGTATTGTCATCCGTCTCCTTGACTACAAGATTATTTTCATCATACGTGAATTCCTTTACACACACGGAACGGTTTGAACCGTTTCCGCCCACAAGCATTTCATTGAGATAGAAAAGGTAATTTTTACCCTTAAATTCTGCAACGCCCGGGTGAATACAGGAATAACCGTTTTCCCTGTCCATGAGAAGGGCCCTGTATGTCCATGGTCCTATCGGCGTAGGCGCCGTGGAATACTCAACCGTCTCTCCCGGAGTCCTTCCTCCTACAAAGAACATAAAATAATCGTCGGTATCAGGATTTCCATCGTCATGCTTCAATACCCATGGACCCTCCTCGAACGCCGAACGCTTTCTCTCAGACCCTTCCGGCTCAGTAGGGAATTTTCCGGTTGAATTCTTTCCCTGCGACGGCTCTCCAAACGACTCATATCCCTCGTCACCGTATATATCCCAGCTATGAAGGCCCGGTCTTACCTCGCCGAGTATTTTATTATCATCCCTTGAAAATCTTGCGTCAAGCGAATTCTCCTCTTCAGACAGCATCCCGTCGCCGTTCGTATCCGGGTCGACGTCGAGCATATCGTTCGTAAGTTTACAGTAGCGAATGTATGGATTGCCCCAGTACAGGTATACGTCATAGTTTGCATAGTCGTCCGGATTACCGTGGTCCTCAATATAGACTGTAGGGTCTATATTTCCACCTCCCCAGCCTCCGTCTATGAGATACTTGCCCGGAGTAGCATCCTCGAACGGGCCCCACGGATTGTCCGCCACGGCCACGTCAATTTTAGTTCCGTTAAACGGAGCGAACAGGAAATACTTTGTCTCCCATGTTCCGCCTGCCTGCTGTATCGGCATAGCTACAACCTGCTGCGCCCACGCTCTCCAGTTTTCCTGATTGTTACTTTCCTTGTCAAATGTCTCTGCATGTGCAATCTGGCCCATATCCGTCCAGTTAATCATATCCTTCGTAGAATAGCACCGCCATTCATTCATATAGCTCCAGTCGTCATACTTCTGTTCTTTCAGCTCATCCCTTGTCGTATACACATACATAGTGTCTCCGACAACAAGCGGAGAAGGATCAGCGGTGTACGTCGTCTGAATTATCGGATTCTCAGCGCCGGCTTCCTTAGGCGCAATCACCCAGCCCGACGATGCTACCGCCAGAGCCAGCGACAGGGATATGACCCTGTCAGTTATCTTTTTTCTGCTTAACCTCATAATGGTTACCCCCTTAAGTTAATTGCCACAATTGACCAATTATTATAACAAGTCAAATCAGCCATATATGCGGTCATTTCGCAATATCATAGATATATATTATATAATAACATCCTTTATACGACATTTTCAATGATGTATACATACCAATTAATTAACGGATTCTAATATGCACAACAGACCCATACATAATTGACGTATTCTTATATATGTGATAACGTATCTTTATAATTTACTTCATCTTTTGACTGTTTACAATAATGATAGGCAGGCAATAATTTGTTCTATTGATTAAAGCACCAAAAGTGTATTTTCATTGCCGGGATATTTTCAAAGATTTGCACCGCAACATTCTGAGATGATGTGGATACGATAAAATATGAAAGGAAAATGCTGGCACTTTGCATTCGTACAAACTATTATGCTTAAAACTATGCATGCCGGCTATATAGCCGAACATCCCGCAGATTTCATTTGCCATATTGATGATTTCCACGATTATTGGATAATCATTAATACTCTTAGCGAAGCCGAAATAATGATTGACGGCATATGGAATTATATGCCGCCAAACCAGATAATTATATTCCCCCCGCAGACGCCGGGGGATTACCGTGCATGCAACGAACCTTTCGTAAACCATTGGGTAATGTTTAAAACTGACGAGCAGTACATTATCAACCAGACGCTGCCTTATGCGGTGCCAATACAGGTTAATGTCCAGGATATAATAAGTCATCTATTCCATATGATTGCCACTGAGAACTGCTTTGACAACGAGCACCGCTCACAGTCTATTAATCACCTTTTTCATCTTTTATTTTATAAAATAAACGAGTGCATAACTTCTGAAAAATCATCTTTAACCGGCGCGCTCAATCACATTCGATTTGAAATGCAGAGCAACCCTGCCTACGACTGGTCCGTACCCGATATGGCTAAGCAGCTTAACATAAGCGTCGGTTATATGCAGAACATCTACAAAAAAACATTCGGCATATCCTGCATGGAAGATGTGTTTCGGCAGCGCATAGAACTCGCAAAAAACTATATAATCCAAAGCAGTTACTCCATCGCAGAGATTGCCGAAATATGCGGTTACAAGAGCACCGAACACTTTTGCCGGCAGTTTAAACGAATCACCGGAAAAACTGCGTCGCAGTACCGCACAGACTGTAAGCCGTTATAATAAAGTTTTTTGCGCCGTATCGTGCTTTGTTATGCTGTTTTTCTAAGCGGCATTGCATCGTGCTTTGTCACACTGTTATTTTAACCAGCGCCGCACCATGCTTTGATATACGTATAGTTTCATCCATCTTAACCGGTTCGCCGCTCCAAATTTCTTCTCCGTCACCGGAAATTTGGCACAGCTTATTTATATTAACTTCCATTTCCTTCTCTGAAATATTAAATATGGCAACATACTTATCCGTTCCATTATTGTCATCCGACATCCATACGATTGTTTTGTCATCTGCAAACACTTCTCTGGCGCCGTGAGAATTCTCAAGAAGATGAAGCGCTTTCTCATTGGTTAGAAGCTTTAATGAATATTCGTCCAGCTTTGTCAGCTCTGCTCCAATCATAAGGGGCGAACGGAATATGCACCACAACGACATCATCGTAATCTGTTCATCCTCTGTAAACGCTGTCTTTCTCTCATTTCCGAATCCTTTGCCCACATATCCCAGCGGCAGCATATCACAGTCGGGATAGCTTCCGTCCATCACATGTTCCTGCCAGTTCCTGCAGCGCTCAAACATATTAAGAAGAAGCTCCCATTTGTCCCAAAAATCATCCGTTATTCTCCACATTTCCGAATTGTCCCTGTAAAACTCCGCCAGTTCCGGTTTAGCCGGCCCTGGTGAAAGACTGAGCACAATGTCCCTGCCACAAAGTTCGATAGCCTTGTGAAGCATCTCTATCTCCTTTTTGGCAGACGCGGCGTCCATGCGGCATATATCGTCGCATTTGATAAAATCCACACCCCACGAAGCATACAACTCCATAAGAGAATTATAATATGTCTGCGACGCTTCATCATCCGGGTTAACCCCGTACATGTCAGGATTCCAGTAACATATCGAATAAGGATTCGCTATCTCATTCGCTGTCCTGTCAGTGCCCAGGATTGCCGTATGTTCATGCGCGGCTGCCCTTGGAATACCCCTCATAATATGTATTCCGAACTTAAGTCCAAGGCTGTGTACATAATCAGCCAGAGGTCCGAAACCTTTTCCACCCGCAGATGAAGGAAATCTGTCAGGACAAGGCATAAGCCTCGAATATTCATCCATCTCAACTTTCCAAAATGGAATATACTGGTGCCTGTCGCGCTGCGTACCCGCGTCATAACTGTACCATTCGATATCGACAACAATATATTCCCATCCAAACTTTTTCAGATTACGGGCCATGTAATCCGCGTTCGCTTTTATCTGCTCCTCATTTACGGTTGTATCGTAATAATCATAACTATTCCAGCCCATCGGCGGTTTCTTTAACAATAATTTTTTACCCATAATAATTTTATCCTTTCATTTCAAATCTCAGGACAGTCAAATACCCCACAGCTGCACGGATATATTGTCCTACATAATTTTGTATATATTATGATATCACGAAACAAGAAAACAGGCAACATTTACATCACTTTATCATCAATAACTCTTTATAATCAATAACCCGAAACATTATTTTCCCTTATAAAAGGGGCGTTCCATTCATAAAAAATATACATAATAGTCTTTCGTAACTTTTATTTTCATAATTTATCACTACAATTTAGCTTTCATTATTTTTGCGTACGCAGTCGTTTAATCTTTTGCGTCTTCCATCCATCCACGATACATTATCCCGAATCAGCTCGTCGCAAAATCCGGCAACATCATTTCCCGTGACCTCAAGTACAGAAAGACCGTTCGCATATGCTTCAGCAAATAAATCCGCTAAATCATACTGCGTCTGAAGCGTGTCTATTCCACTGCCTCCTGCAAAGCTCCATATATATTCAATCATTTTCCCAAACACAAACTGATAATCTTCCGGCAGGGAATGGACAGTTGCTAAATGCTCTCTATAAATTTTTTTATCTTCCTTCATTCTTTTGATAAAATTAAACATCGTTCCGCCCCCTTTTGCCGAAATATTCTTCTATCTCCCGGTTTAACTGCGCCCGTTTTGATTTTCTGTTAATGTTAGATACAGCAATCAATTCATCACAAAATTTTGCCGCGTCATCTCCAATAATTTCCGAAACAGTTTTCTTCTCTGCAATACCTGCTTCAAGCAAATCTAAAAGCTCTGCATACATCTCTGTATTGCACGAATCTCCTCCGTAGTTGTAGAGATAATTTTTCATTTTTTTAAATGCTGCATAGTAATTTCCCGGTAATGCTTTTGCTCTTTTTGTTATTTGGCGGTAAACATTTTTTTCGTCCAAATCGCCTAATATCACTTCAAGAATTGATTTCATTACTACTTGTCTCCTTTAACTGATTGAGTTTTGACACAACAAATTCCCACTTTTTCCAAAACTGTACGAGTTCTTTTTTACCTGCTTCATTCAATTTGAAGAATTTGCGCGGCGGTCCCATTTCTGAAGATTTTTTTGTCGTTTCAACAAGCTTATTTTTTTCAAGCCGGATTAATATAGTATAGACGGTTCCGTCCACTACATCCGTAAATCCCAGGGCATTCAACTGCCTGGTAATTTCATATCCATAGGTTTCCCTGCGGCTGATGATTTCAAGTACGCACCCTTCAAGAACACCTTTCAGCATTTCTGTTAAGTTTTCCGTAACTAACACCTCCTATATCGTATGACTGGTATGCAGTAACACTTATTACCGCTATATAGTAACACGCATTAGCAGGTATGTCAAGCTAGTTAGAAAAATATAAAAAAACTGTTTGGCAGTAACGATACAATTACATCTTGTGTTACTGCCAAACAGACTCTATTATTTACCCAAATCTCGCAATTAAGCTTGTTTTTTATATATGCAAAGTTTTATTTATATTTTACTGGAAAATCCTCCTTGCAAAATTATATAATCCATTTTTCCAAGGTCCCCACCAGTGACCGCCGGGCCATGTGTAAAATATATGGTCAAATCCATTATTCTTTAAAGTTGTGCTGTACTGACGCGGACTGTCTCCTACTGTCGTATCGCCCTCGCCTTCAACAATCATGAATAATGTTTTGTCACGGTATTTAGGCGGTATAGTAAGCGTTTCAGTTGTAAGAAGTCCTGACTCACGCCAATACGGAAGCACTCCTACAGCCGGACAAAACGCCCCTGTATAAGCAAAGTCATCGACTAATTTTACTCCGGTATAGATAGCGTTGCGTCCTCCCATTGACAAGCCGGCAACTGCACGATTCTCACGACCCGTTTTTACAGGGAAGTTCTTTTCTATATAAGGAATAAGACTCGTCTTTAATTCATCAGCCATCCTGTCATACATCTTGAACTGCTCTAAAGTCAGATATCCAGGGTTTGCCTCATCCTTTTTACGAACGCACTGGTTCGGCAGAACCATTATCATTTCTTTACATGTCCCTGCTGCAATCATATTGCTTATAATCTCATTCGGTTTGCCGTCAAGCCACTCATTTTCACTTCCGCCTATTCCATGAAGAAGATATAGAACCGGGTACTTCTTATTAGAGTTATAGTTCGGAGGAAGAATAACTTTGGCGTTTCTGTTCATTCCGGCAATATGTGAATAGTAGGAGACGTCCTTTACCGTTCCGTAGGTCACTCCATTTTTCGCCTGGTCAAAATCCGAAGGAGTATTATAGTTGCTGTCAATAAACGATATCTTATCGCTCTCCGCCTTTGCCTCTCCCTCTGTTATCTCCATGTCGTCCACAAAGAATGTCACAAGGTCGTTTGAGGAAGGATTTGCGTTATACGCGGTTTCAACAAATATCTGTACGCTTGACATATCCGCGTCTTTAGGAATCTTATATGTTCCGCTTATAAGACCCCACTGTCCTTTTGTTATATTTGCCGAAGCTATTACAGTCACTTTGTCTCCGTTAACCATGCATATATTAAATACATGGGACGCATCTCCATCGTTATAATGCACATATGCTTTTACAGTATAACTTTGAGCCGCTTCAACTTTTCCGGTTATATCCTGTATAGGACCGGAATACGTATACTTTCTGTCACTTACTTTCATCGAGTGATTTCCCGTACGTTTCGTAGCCCAGCCTAATGAAAGCTCCGCAGCGCCGCGTGCTTCCCAATCGGCCGTCCCGTCCTCAAATCCTCCGTTAAGGATTATAGGCACGTCTTCTTTCATTACAACATCATCGACAAAGAAAGTCATCAAATCATTCTTAGCGTCCGGTTTATCCGTCCAAGGTGTTTCAAGAAATACCCTGACATTGGACAAATCAGCATTATCCGGAATCGTATAGGTTCCCGTAATAGTACCCCACTCGCCTTTTTTGGCTGTTACAGAACCTATATTATCATATGTGTTATCACCATATCTTATTGTCATTAAAAACTTCTTATCCGCAGGATACTGCGAGCTGACTGCATCGCTCTCATCTTGTTTGTACTGAACTTTCGCAGATACCTTATACGTTTTTCCGGCTGATACTTTTCCTGTTATATCCTGATAACAGCCTGAACTTGTATGCGTACGTCCCGATACTTTCATTGCAAGGGAACCGCTTGCCACAGTGTAATATCCAAGCGATAAATCCGCTCCGTTCATAGACTCCCATGAAGCTGTTCCGTCTTCAAAGCCCGGATTAACAATCAGGTTAGCTCCGCTTACAACCTCGACAGGCGCAGCCGTTGGCTCTGGTGTCGGCTTCGGAGTCGGTACCGGCGTAGGCTTTGGTGTTGGAGCCGGCGTTGGTTTCGGTGTGGCTGTAGGTTCCGGTATTACTTCCTTCATCGAAACATCATCGGCAAAATAAGTCATAAGGTCTTGCGACGCGTCAGGCGTAGGCGTCCACGGGGTCTCAATGAATACCTTTACGGAATCAAGATTTGCATCCGATGGTATCGTATAGGTTCCGGAAAGGTCCGCCCAGTTTCCTTTTACTGCTTGCGCTGACGCTATATTCCTGATAGTTCCGTCTCCGTATACAATCGACATAAGGAACTGCTTTTCGTCAGGATAATTCGCGCTTGCCGCTTCATTTTCATCGTATCTGTACTGTATTTTACCGCTTATCTGATATGTAGCCCCAGCTTTAACTTTGCCTGTGATATCCTGCTGTGCTCCTGAGGCTGTCAAATCGCGTCCATATACCCTAAGTCCGGTATTTCCGCTTACTTTCGTTACCCACGCAAGTCCAAGCTGCGCTTTTCCGCCCGCTTCCCAGCCGTTGGTTCCGTCTTCAAATCCTCCGTTTGTCAGTACTTCCATTCCCTGTGGAACAACCGTAGGCTTAGATGCCGGCGTCGGCGTTGGTTTTGGAGTCGGTACCGGCGTCGGTATTGGCGTAGCCGTAGGCTTTGCCGTCGGTCTTGCACCATTACCAATCTCTCCTGTTACCGCAATCTCGTCAACAAAATACGTCATAAGGTCTTTTGATACGTCAGGCGTAGGCGTCCACGGCGTCTCAATAAATATCTTTACAGAACTCAGATCTGCATTCCATGGAACGGTATAGCTTCCTGAAAAATCCGCCCATGTACCTTTCTTAGCATTTGCGGACGCTATGTTATGAATTGTTCCGTCGCCGTATACAATCGACATAAGGAACTGCTTTTCATCAGGATAATTCGCGCTTGCCGCTTCATTTTCATCATATCTGTACTGTATTTTTCCGCTTATGCTGTAAGTCGCCCCGGCCTTAACCTTGCCTGTAACATCCTGCTGCGCTCCTGAGGCTGTCAAGTCGCGTCCATATACCCTAAGTCCGGTATTTCCGCTTACTTTTGTAACCCATGCAAGTCCAAGCTGGGCTTTTCCTCCTGCTTCCCATCCGGTAGTTCCGCTTTCAAATCCTCCGTTAGTAATAATATTACCTATTGTAGCGCCGCTTCCTGCCGGAGGAACAATCTGGATGCAGTCAAGATAAAGCTCTCCTGCCGCAGCCCTGTTAGCCTTTAATTCAACTGTATTGCTTCCCTGTTTAAGCGAAACTTTGGTTTCAACCGTGCTCCATTTATCATATCCTCCGGTTGCCTTAAACGATAGTGTTTTTGTTTTCACTCCGTTGACGTAAAGGTCTACGCTGTCCATTACGTCAACCCATGCCGTTAAATATCTTACCTTTAACGTATGCTCTCCGTCTATGCGCGCGGTTATGGTATCTTTTACTGCTGCCGCCTGGTTCTTTCCAAAATCAAGATAACCCTGTCCCCAGAACTTGGTTACTTCAGGACTAAGTCCCTGTGTAGCGCCGTTTCGGATATTTTTCGCAATATTCTTATATCCGAAATTCTCAGCCTCATACTGCCTTGTACCTGTATATTCAGGCGGAGCGGCCGGCGTTTTCAGGTTAGCAGCCGCATAATCTGTCAGGCGGTTCGTAGCAGTACCCCTGCAATTATTAATAGTAATGTCAAGAGGTCCGTTATGTTTTACTGTAAGGGTATATACGCCGTTACTGTAATTTTCATATACCTGGCTTGCCTGCTGCTGATGGTCAAGCCCTCTGTCCCTGAATGTAAAGTTCGGTTTTACGCTGCAGCCTGAGATTTTAATTGTATCAGTCTTAAGGCCCGTATCAAGCTTATTGTCATAATTATTCAAATATACTTTAAGCGAATCCTTATACTCGGTTATAATACCTCCCGAATATCTGTTGCCCAAAGTAACGTCCATCTTACTGCAGGTATTATACTTGCATGGTATGGAGCCTGAAACCGCCCTGTTATTCTTATATGAGTTATATACCGCCCATATGTTCCTGTTCCTGCGGGCATATATATCTCCTGTATATTCCTGTGGAAACAGTGCGTTAAACTCATTCACCTTAGCGCTTATGCTGCTCCATCTGCTTGAGTACTGCGAAGTCTTTACCTGTACTTTAAAAGATTTCGCCAAATCGTCCCTGAGCCCGTATACTATAGGAATCGCGGGATATCTTCCGGTTTTTTTATAATAAGTAGTATTGTCCGCATAATTCTTGCCATCCTCCATATTATACAGTCCGTCGAACAGAGTCTGCGGAGTACTATATTTGTTGTCATTGTTACCCCATGTAACATCCTGGATAAGAACAAGTTTTGTATTATCAATTACTTCTTTTCTGGAAGGAATTCTTATAGTTCCGTCCAAAACTTTTCTGAATACGTCTATATATGCATTCCAGCACTGATTCGTAAATTTCCAATTATTCTCTCTGTACCCGTCGGACGACACCGTATCTTTGTCCCCATTGATACAGTCTATCCAGACAAGCTCCGGTCCGTCAATAACAGCCGCTCCGCTTAAGAGGAAACGCTCCAAATGCGCCGCAATCGACGAACCAAGCGTATAATTCCTGCCGCTTCCGTTATTTCCATTTTCATCGGTCCATCCGGTATCGTCATAACGAACACCAAACTGTCCGCAGTAACCTGAGAGATAAGAACCCAATGCCAGACTCTCCCTGTCATACTGATAAGCGCCCGACGTATGCTTTTCCTCAATAATATAATTCTGGGAATACTTTTCGCACGCCTGTCTCCATTCCGGAACCCTTCGGAGCATAGCTATCGGATTAATATTCGCGCACCACTGATTTCCGTTCCAGCTCATAGAAAGATATCCGCCGTGCTTGTTACAAAGCTCCAGAAGTTTTGCCATATGTCTGTATCGTGCCTCGTCGCTCGGCGCAACGCCCTCAGGATTGGCGGCGTCAAACCCCCAGAACTGCTCTGCATAATGGAATCCCATGAAATTCGGATAATCTCTGAACAACTCCCCATAAATCGTGTTCTCATAATCCATGTTCTGGTCATAATCCGGGAAACGGGCTATTCCCCCGCTTGCAACCTGAACCATACACCAAACCCTGTTCTCGGCGCATGTCTTTAGCCATGACTTTGTACATTCCTCAGCATCATGTACAATATTCCATTTTCCATTACTGAAACTTACAGAAAGCGTAATCATAAATACTACGTACGGCCTTACATCGCTTGGGACCATATCAATTACTTTCTGCGGGTCCGGAGAACACCATGGATCAATATGTACTATCCACATTGGCTGTTCCGGAGATACCAGACGCCTGAAATTCCCTGCGCCCCCTGTTTCCTGTGCCTTTGCAACCCCTTGGTCAGCCACAATCGGACTCATATCCGGAAATATTACGGATACAAGCATCGCAACCGCCAAAATAAACCCCAATAATCTTTTCACTACTCAATTCTCCTTTCATATTATATGGTCGAGCTCCGCAAATTTACCTCTTTCCCATATTAAATCAGCAACTGCGAAGCTTGAGTTACAAAATTATCATATTTATAATTAATAATTTATTCAATGATTATTAATCACAAATTCTTGATTAATAATCACATGTATTAACAAATGCTTCCTTTTATGCTAAAATATTCTTGCTACATTATAGATTCATTAACATTTCCAGTTATATTATAAAATGAAGGTACCGGATTATGATTCAGACACTGCACGTTGGCTATCACTATACACATTCAAATGATTTCAGAATGAAGATAGGGGAAGGTAAGCACTGGTTAATAATCAACACTCTTTCTCCTGCCGACTTTTTTATCGACGGCGAATGGGTTACATGTGAAAAGAATGCAATAATAATATATGCGCCCGGAATATTCGTGGACTACCGTGCGCACAATACGGAATACAAAAACAATTACGTATTATTCACTACGGACAATAATTTTATTGTGAACACAACTTGCCCGCTCGGAAAACCAATAACCGTATTATCACAGTTTGTTTTCGACTACATATTTCATATGCTTTCAATTGACAGCAATTTTGAGAGCAAAAACCAGGGAAATAATCTTCTTTTGCTTTACAGGCTGCTGTTCAACAAAATAGAAGAACAATTCGTCGATTCCAGCATGAATATTATTGGAAGCAGGACGAATAATTATGTATTCCAGCTCAATCTTCTTAATACAAACATACTGGAAAATCCAAGCTACAACTGGACAGTTGAGTACATGGCCTCACAGCTTAATTTATGTAAGGGACATTTTCAGAAAATATACAAAAAACAATTTGGCATATCATGTATGGAATTCGTATACCGCAGCAGAATTGACCTTGCCAAAACCTATCTGTGTATGGCAACGCAGCGCATAAAGGACGTCGCTTCCATCTGTGGATACAACAATTCCGAACATTTCAGCAGGCATTTTAAAAGATATACGCAAATGTCACCGCAGGAATACCGTGAACTTCATAAAAATCACAAAACAAAAGAATGATTCCGTATTCATATACAGAACCATTCTCATAATCGCATTACTATGTTTTAATATATTACTCTATGTCTGATGTTCCTACCGCTTAAGCAGTCTTCTTTGAATCATAATAAGCGTTGAACTTATCCTTGACAGCGTCATAAGTCTGTCCGCTTATATCAGGAAGTTTCTTTCCCCATGCACCAGTAGCCTGTTTAAAGCCCTTTTCAAAAGCTTTCTCCATCTTTCTCATCATTTCCTCGTCGTCGCCTGCAAGCGCCTGTGCGAAATCAAATATTCTCTGTGAAGTCTGCTCCACGCCCCAGTAACCGTCCTCGGCAATGTCTGCCTGTGCCTGAGCCTTGGTAGCTGCGTCAACCGTATAGTCACCGCTTGCAAGGAATTTCCAAATATCGTCTCCGCTTGCCTTAGCGTATGTGCTTCCCTGCTTTCCAATCATCTTCTTTACAATATCAACAAGCTGCTGCTGGCTCTTAGCAAGTTCATTTTTCATCTGCTTAACAATTGCAGCCCTGTCAGCCTTACTCTTGCTGTATATCTGCTTTGAAGCGTCCGTTACTGACTCTGATGACTTCTCATAAACTGCTGCCTTATCAGCAGCTGCGGCTGTTGATTTGTTATCAGCCTCGCTCTTTTTCGCTGTCTGATTGCTGTTATCAGCTGCATTAGCGTACGTGTAAGAATTATTTACTGCATTTACATCCATTGTATTAACCTCCTTCATGTTGGCACATTTGCGTGCAATCCTTAATCACAACAATGCACATAACATCCTTGTTCTATTTAACTATCAAGTGTGCTGTAAAATAATATTAACAGTACACTGGTGCCGGTCACTTCATATATCGTCACATATGTAGAATTACTTTATACCTTTTTTTGCCTTAATAAAAAAATAATACTCTTATTGTTTATAGACAATATACTAACTATTATAAGTAATTAATTGTCCAGAAGTTCCTTTATCTTTTCAAGATCCTTAATTAATATCTCCGAATAGGCGGCGGCTTCCTCATATATCTTTTTTGCGCCGTCAAAGTCCTGTGCAAACAGCGCGTCAAGCGCCTTTTTTCCGTAAGAGTGGAATTTCCTGTGTTTTTCACCAAGCGACAGCCATATCTTTTTTATCTGGGGCTCAGATGGTATTATCGCATGGTAAAAGTGTCCGAAACCGCACTTTTTATCATCTGTCTGCAGTGGAAGTATTATCTGTTCATCCACAATCCGCTTAAGATTTTTCAGCCAGGACTTATGCGCCTTGACCGCATTGTCAATATGTACGCCAAAGTTCCCGGGTTCGAGTCTGTAAAATGAATCGCTTGACATTCTGCCCATTACTTTTGCGGAATCATCCAAAACCTTTTCAATACTTTCAATCGGCCCCACAATTGCTTCCAGTTCATGTCCGTGTCCGCTCATAAGTTCCGTATCCGACTGAAGCGAATCACACTGGCTGTCTATCTCCGCCACGCGCGATTCTAATTCAATAAGCGAGCTGCTTATTTCTTCGCTTACAGCGGCAAGCGAGGAAATGTCGTCCGTAATTCTTTTTACATGCGCTCTGTTTTCCTCATTAATACTCCATACGCGGCCTATCTTTTCGGTAACTGTCTCAAGGGATATGATTGTACTGCTCACGCTCGCGGCGCTCTTTTCAGACGCCGAATATATATCCGCGACAAAACTGTCCATGTTTGACGTCAGATTCTTCGTCTCCTCCGCAAGATTCCGTATCTCATCGGCGACAACGGCAAATCCTTTTCCGGCATCTCCCGCCCTCGCGGCCTCTATCGATGCATTAAGTGCCAAAAGATTTGTCTGCGACGATATCTGGTTAATCCCCTCAATCACCTCTGTCATCTGACTGATTATATGCGAGAGTCTGTCCATATCCTCTTTCATCTGTCTGGAACTGTCAATGGTCCCTGTCGACAGGTTCTTTATCTGTGTAAGCTCCCGCTGTCCGTCGTCAATTTTTTGATATACATTTCCCGATTCATCTGAAGCCTCTACAATCGTATTCGTCAGCTGTTCATGCTGTCCGGACACCAAATCAGCCACAGCCGAAGCCTCGCCCGCGGCATTGTGAATCGTTCCCGTGGCGGATGCAACATGGTCGGAAATCTGTCTAAGCTGTTTGGAATAATGGGTAAGCGCCAAATCCATGGAACTGATTTGCACCAAAGACTGAAAAACATTACCCATGACGTCCTGAAAATCAGAGCGTCCCTTAATAAGCCGCGAATACATATCGGCAAGTTCCGGCGATATCTCGCCGTAATCGACATCTTTCATTTCGGACAATGACAGCAGGCTGTCAGATTTCTTTGAATTCTTTTTCATACGCATAGCATCCACCTCTCCTAAGGTTCATTTTAAGTCTATAGATTCATGATGTCAATATCGGTGTACATTTCAGCGCTTAAATTTTTTCTTCTTTTTATCCTGTTTCTCCTCGTCGTTATTAGCCGCGTCAGCCGGATTCATGTCAAAATTATTTTTTCCGGTCATGGAGTAATCAAGCTGTTTTATAAGCTCTTTCTGTTCGTTGTTAAGCTTGGTAGGTATCTCCACCACAAGCGTAACATAATGGTCCCCACGGTTATCCTTATTTCTCAGGGTTGGAACTCCTTTGCCGCGAAGCCTTACCCTCGTGTCGGTCTGCGTACCGGGCTTAACATTATATATAACCTCGCCGTCAATGGTGGATATCCTCATATCTCCGCCAAGCGCAGCTCTGGCGAATGATATAGGAACCGTTGTGTATATATCATATTCCTGACGCTGGAAGATAGGATGTCTCTCAACCCTTACCTCCACAAGCAGGTCTCCTCTCGGACCTCCGTTTACGCCCGGTTCGCCCTTATCCCTTATACGTATACTCTGTCCGTCGTCAATTCCGGCGGGAATCGTCACCTGAATCTTTCTCCTGCGGCTTATATATCCGCCGCCATGGCAATCCGGACATTTTTCACGAATTATCTTACCGGTTCCCCGGCAGTCCGGACAGGTCTGGACATTACGCACTGTTCCAAACAAAGAATTCTGTGTAAATACTACCTGGCCCTGGCCGCCGCATTTGCCGCAGGTCTCAGGCGAGGTACCGGGCTTCGCGCCGCTTCCGTGGCACTTCTCACACTCGTCCTTTATAGTTACGTCAAGCTCCTTTTCCGTACCAAAACACGCTTCCTCAAACTTAACCCTCACAGCGGCGTGCATGTTCTGGCCCCTGCGCGGCGCATTTGAATTCCTCGCGCTTCTTCTGCCGCCGCCGAATATATCTCCGAAAATATCGCCAAATATATCGCCCATATCGCTAAAATCGAATCCGCCCGCAAAGCCTCCGGCCCCGCCGTCGTTCTCAAACGCGGCATGACCAAACTGGTCGTACTGCCGGCGTTTGTCGGCGTCGCTGAGTACGGCATACGCTTCGGACGCCTCCTTAAATTTGGCCTCTGCTTCCGCATCACCCGGATTCGTGTCAGGATGATATTTTTTTGCGACATTTCTGTACGCTTTTTTCAGCTCGGCTTCGGTGGCGTTTTTTGATACACCAAGCACCTCATAGTAATCTCTCTTATCAGCCATAATGTCCTCCCAAAAGATTTGACTTCAAAAATGCCGCCGGCATCCCTGTACGTTGATACATGCAAAACATACATATATACCATACAGCGGCGCCGGAGGCTTTACTCTATAATATCTTTTATTATTTATACCTCAAGCTTCGCACATATAATCTTAACCAAAAGTAAGTGCTTATTTTATTCTCTTATTTATTCATAAGAAACAACATTTGAATCTACACTTCCCTGTAATCTCCGTCCACAACGTCGTCCTGTGAAGAATCCTGATTCATGTCAGGTCCTGCCGAGCCCATATCAGGTCCTGCCTGGCCGCCCATTCCCGCGCCGGCTGCCTGCGCCTGCTCATAAAGTTTTGAGAACAGCGCCTGTGAATCTTCTTCCAGTTTCACCTTAGCCGACTTGATTTCATCTATATCGTTATCGGACATTGATTCAACGGTTGTCTTCTCAAGAATCTCCTTGAGGGACTTAAGGTCAGCCTCAACCTTTTCTTTCTCGGAAGCGTCAATCTTATCTCCGACGTCGGTAAGCGCCTGCTCAATCTGGAATACGAGAGAGTCAGCCTCATTTCTTGCATCAATTCCCTCTTTGCGTTTCTTGTCCTGCGCCTCGAACTCAGCCGCTTCTTTTACAGCCTTGTCAATGTCGTCGTCAGAAAGATTCGAGCTTGCCGTAATTGTGATATGCTGTTCTTTTCCTGTTCCAAGGTCTTTGGCCGATACATTAACGATACCGTTTGCATCAATATCAAACGTTACCTCAATCTGCGGCACTCCCCTTCTTGCAGGCGGAATTCCGTCAAGCCTGAACTGTCCGAGAGACTTATTATCCCTTGCAAACTGTCTCTCGCCCTGTACTATATTAATATCAACGGCCGTCTGGTTATCGGCAGCGGTCGAGAATATCTGGCTGTGTTTCGTAGGAATCGTCGTATTCCTCTCAATAAGCCTCGTTGCAACTCCGCCCATCGTTTCGATAGAAAGTGAAAGCGGCGTTACGTCAAGAAGAAGAATATCGCCCGCTCCTTCGTCTCCGGCAAGCTTTCCTCCCTGAATTGACGCTCCAAGCGCAACGCACTCGTCAGGGTTAAGCGCCTTGCTAGGCTCCTGTCCCGTAAGCTGTTTAACCTTATCCTGTACGGCAGGAATTCTTGTCGAACCTCCGACGAGCAGAACTTTTCCTAACTCGGAAGCAGTCATACCCGCATCCTGAAGCGCTTTCCTTACCGGCTCCGCCGTGCGCTCAACAAGGTCGTGTGTGAGTTCGTCAAACTTTGCTCTCGTAAGGTTCATGTCAAAATGCTTTGGTCCCTCGGACGTAGCCGTAATAAACGGAAGGTTAATGTTCGATGTTGTCGCCGACGACAATTCCTTCTTAGCCTTCTCAGCCGCCTCTTTGAGTCTCTGCAGCGCCATCTTGTCCGTTGACAAATCCACACCTTCTGATTTCTTGAACTCCTCAATCATGTATTTTGTAATTCTGTCGTCAAAATCATCTCCGCCAAGATGGTTGTCACCGTTAGTGGCAAGAACTTCGATTACTCCTTCTCCTATCTCTATGATGGAAACGTCGAATGTTCCGCCTCCAAGGTCATATACCATTATCTTCTGTTCTTTTTCGTTATCAAGGCCGTATGCAAGCGCCGCCGCCGTAGGCTCGTTAATGATTCTCTTTACGTCAAGTCCCGCAATCTTACCTGCGTTCTTGGTAGCCTGCCTCTGCGAGTCGTTAAAGTAAGCCGGAACCGTTATAACCGCCTCCGTAACCTTCTCGCCAAGATATGACTCTGCATCGGCTTTAAGCTTCTGAAGCACGAATGCCGATATTTCCTCAGGGGAATATTTCTTATCGTCTATTGTTACCCTGTAATCCGTACCCATTTTTCTCTTAATAGAAGCAATTGTTTTATCAGCATTCGTTACGGCCTGACGCTTTGCAGGCTCTCCTACGAGTCTCTCGCCATTCTTTGTAAACGCAACGATTGAAGGCGTTGTCCTGATACCTTCTGTGTTGTTAATTACCGTAGGTTTTCCACCTTCCATTACGGCAACGCATGAATTCGTTGTTCCCAAGTCAATACCAATTATCTTTCCCATAACTGTCATCCTTTCTTCAATCAAACTTAATATATTATGTTTACATTAGTTAGCAACCTTTACCATACTGTATCTCACTACGGAGTCCTTATACATGTAACCTTTCTGCAGCTCCTCCGCAACTATGTTGTCTCCAAGGGAATCATCCTCCACATGCATTACCGCATTGTGGATATCAGGGTCAAATTCCTTACCGACCGCCTCTATCGGCGTGACGCCGGCCTCCTCCATAGTTGTCACAAACTGGCTGTATACCTTATCCATTCCCATTACAAACGGGTCGTCTCTGTCAGATTCGGAAACAGTTGCAAATCCCCTCTCAAAGTTATCGATTACAGGAATTATCTTCTCCACGATAGACTTGGCGCCCATCTCAAACATTGACGATTTTTCCTTATCGGTTCGTTTCCTGTAATTATCATACTCGGCCATCAGCCTCATAAGCCTGTCGTTCAGTTCCTCTATCTTCTGGTCCTTTTTATCCTTTTTTTCTTTTCGTGACGTTCTCTTTGTCTTTCCCTGCGCTTCGTTTTGCGCGCTGCTGCCGGCGTCCTGCATTTCACTCTCTGCGGCCGTGTCGCCGGTCTTTTCCTTACCGTCCGGCTCCTGTGCCGTTACGTCTTCGCCGTCCGCCTCTTTTTGTTTCTTTAATTCATCATCCTTATTATCCACTTTAATACCTCCAATATTCATTCTCAGCTTTTCTTCTTAAAAATGTCGTCAAGCTGCTTCATAGTATGCTCAAGCGTTCCCACAACCTTTTCATAATCCATCCTTTTCGGTCCTACAATACCTATCTTGCCGTACACACCGTCTTCTATATGATAGGTTGCCGTCACGACCGAACAGTCTTTCATAGCCTCGACCGGCGACTCGTCGCCTATATATATCTGTATTCGGTGTTCCTCGTCTTCCTCACCGGCATTAATCCAGTTGCTGAGAGTAGCCTTTTCCTCAAGTGTTGTCAGAAGCCTTGTAGCTTTTTCCTTATCACTGAGCTCGGGATATTTCAGAATATTGGTTGCACCCGATGTTATCATGCCGTAATCGTCTTCTTCAACAACAGCCGACGCTATCGCGTCAAGAACTAATCCGACAATATCGGCATACTGGCCTGCCTGTTCCTTCATCTTGTGTATGAGAGCCATATTCATCTCTGTCAGGTCAAGTCCGGCAAGGGCCGTGTTAATAAGGAAATTAATCTGAGGAAGCATTTCCTCCGTAAACGGCTCCACATAATTAACAAACTTATTTTTAACGATGTTGCCTTCTAAAACTACGACGACCAGAAGCTGTGAGTCCGATACCTGATTAATCTGTGTAAATTTTACCTTTTTGTGCTGATACCTCGGCTTCGACACCAGCGTCGTATAATTAGTGTTCTCTGCAAGAAGCTTGGCAACCTGCTTCAGGACATTCTCAAGCTTATCTGTCTTTTCAACAAATAATTCCTTTATTTCATCTACTTCCCTGTCCTTCTTTTCAAGCATCATGTCTACGTAAAATCTGTAGCCTTTGTCAGACGGAATTCTTCCCGCGGAAGTGTGAGGCTGGATTATATACCCCATATCCTCAAGGTCTGACATTTCATTTCGAATCGTGGCTGAGCTCAGATTGAGGTCCGTGTACTTCGATATTGTTCTGGAACCTACAGGCTCTCCGGTTTCCATATAATTCTGGATAATAGCCTGTAATATTTTAAGTTTTCTCTCATCCATATCCAAAACCATCACCATCCTGCCCGTCATCTGTTTGTTATTAGCACTCGTCAGAGTGGAGTGCTAATCGTTTATTGATAAGATATCACCATCATCTTTATTTGTCAAGCACAAATTTCACTTTTTTTGTAAAAAGAACTTTCGTAGACACTTGTTTTGTGAATACAGACCATTTTGCCGGCTGATTTTGGGTATACAGACGGCTTTGCCGGAAATATTAATAATATTATGCATAACAGACGATATATATATTATGAAGAAAAGGGAGGAATTCAATCATGCCTATCGAAAGCAGCGGAATGAAAGGGAACGTACAGAACGGCTCCGGCCTTTCAAAACCTGTCTCACATAAAATTGGAACACATAACGGATATGCAACCCCTAATTATAATAACTCGCTGAGCGAAGGCATGGTTATACGCGGCGAAATAACCGACCTTAGAAACCATGAGGTCACGATAACCCTCTCAGATAACACTACAATTATAGCGCATACTAACGACAGCAGTACGTTATATATAGGACAGACTACCGCTTTCAGGGTCACGAACGTCACGCCGCAGACAATAAGCATCGAACGGCTCTCGTCAAAATATTCCGACGGGCAGGCGGCTACCATATTAAAAGCCCTTGAGGAGGCTGATTTGCAGAAAAATGAGAGAAATATGCAGATAGTAAAAGAACTGCTTGAAAACCGTATGCCAATCAACAAAATGATGCTGCAGCAAATAATACAGCAGGCGTCCTCATTTAGGGATATCTCTACTGATACGATAGTTCTTATGAACAAATACAATATGCCGCTCAACCACAACACTGCCATACAGTTTGAAAATCTGCGTTCAGGCGAAAGTTCGCTTATCCAGACAATAGACACAATAAGTGAAGAGCTGCCCTCGCTTTTGAATACGCTCGCGCAGGGAGCGCCGGCTGAACTTGTAAAGGAATTTGGCACGAATCTTCTCAATATAATGAATACACATATTAACAACAGCCCGTCGCCTGACTACAGCGCCGACCTTTCATTTTTAAATGATTCCGAAAAGGCGTCCCTTGCAGCCGCCGTCGGTGAAACCAATCCAGAACTGGCCGGAAATATATTGAACGGAACGGCTGCTGTAGCAGATTTGCGTGCATATATTCCTATTTTGTCCGACGCAGAACAGGCGCCGGGAAGCGCGGACTTGCTTTTATCTGGCAAAATCCCCGGTGACACTACCGGAAACACCGATACAGAAACGACATCCGCGGGCGGGCCGGCAATGAAAGACATACTGAACAAGCTTTCGTCCGCAGACAGCTATCTGACATATAAAAATAATGAAATACAGACAATTATGGATGCTTCGATGCGCGAGAAATTCATTACGGAATTAAAAGCTTTCCATATGCCTGAAGCTTTAATGAAAAATATACAGAATGGAACCGCCAAAATCGAAGACGTCTTTTCAGCCATTTCCGAAACTGTCGCCTCTATGCCCGCATCGTCCAGTGAAAGCGTGGCGTCACTCTTTTCATCGGACAGTTTTTCGCTTTTGTTTAAAAACAACATTAAAAATCTATGGACCCTGTCGCCTTCCGACGTTTCAGACGGCCCTGACTCAATAAGGGAACATTACGCCAATCTTCTGAGGGATTTGTCTGAGACAACCGAACTTATAAAGAGCAACCTTTCAGGGCAGGGCTCGGAATCATTATCAAGACAAACAACCTCGATGCAGGACGGCCTAAACTTTATGGAACAGCTAAACACGCTTTTTTCATACGTACAGCTTCCCGTAAAATTTCAGGATCAGACTATACACAGCGATTTGTACGTATACACAAAAAAAGATGAACTCAAACGCCATCCTGACAGGGTAAGCGTTCTTCTTCATCTTGATATGGAAAACCTGGGAAAACTTGATATTCATATAGAAAAACATAACAACCAGATTCACTCTGTATTCTACTGCTCTGACGACGACAATGCCGCTCTGTTTAGAAAAAATATTCAGCTTCTCACCGACACTCTCAATGAACAGGGCTATCTCTTCAACGCAAGCATATCGAACAAGCAGAAAAATACAGACGTAGTAAAAGAATTTATAGAAACCAAACGATCAGAAAACCTTTCAAAAACGGAATCCTCTTCCATAAAAAGATATAATTTTGATATCCGAGCCTGAAAAAATAGTCCCCGCCAAGGGACTATTTTTCTATATTCGGACAATATTTTTCTTCATATTCTTCAATTATATAGTTAAGAACAGACGGAAATCCGACAAACTCACATCCATACCTTGTAAATCCGTCACCCAGCTCAACTTTCCTCAATATCTTAACAACGCAGTACAGAGCCGCGTCCGCATCGCCAAGGTATATCTTAGTATTAAAATAATAATCAAGCGGCAATACGCTTTTCGACACAAATCCTATACCAAGCTTGGATATATCAACCACTTCTATCGAGGCATTATCAAGTTCAACCTTCACATTATCCTGCTTAAATAACGATGATATATTAAGCTCCATCCTGACAGGCAGCCTTCTTGCCCTTCTCTTTTCTATCATTGCAAGCTTTCCTCCCGAATAATTGTTAGTTCATAATACTATTTCTTCTCTTCGTATGCGTATCGTCAACGTTAATCTCCTTGAGCTGCACCGCAAATTTATCTTCAAGTACTACAATCTCACCCTTTGCAATAACCTTGCCATTAACAAGTATATCCATCATTTCACCTGTAAATGTGTTAAGCTCAACAAGCGTTCCCTCTTCAAAATCCAAAATCTCTCGAATTGATTTCTGGGTTTTTCCTAATTCAACTGCAATCTCAAGCGATACGTCGTCGATAATATTAATCTGTTCTGTCTGGTCCAACGGCTTAATATTGGAATCAAATACGCTGAACTCCGCCGGAAGGATATTAACCTCCTCCATTGCCGGCATCATATAACCTTGTACATTCTGCGGCGGATTCGCCATTCCTACGGACGGCATACCCTGCACGGCCTGCCCGCCCTGCGGCTGCTGGCTTTCGGACTGTACCGTTTTGTTCGTACCGGACGGCGCAGGCTTAACCTCGGATACCGTCTCTTTCTTCGTCTCTACTGTTGTCACCGGCTCCGCTTTCTGTTCTTGTTCATATTCATCATTGTTACTTTCAACAATAAGTTCATGTAAATTCTTTGCAAAATCTATCGAATAAATCTGCATAAGGGAACTGTCAATCAAATCCCCGATTTCAAGCCTGAAACGTACGGTTATAAACTTTCCACCTTCAAGCACGTCAAAAATGCGGTCGCACATTTCTTTATCTCTCAAATCCATATGCGCCGCTGTCGGCGGACTTATGTCAACTTTTTTATTCAATAACGTATGAAGCGACGTTGCCGCTGCCCCCATCATCTGATTCATGGCCTCGCACAGAGCGCTCATATGCATCTCTGTAATCTCCTCGCCAAGAACAGACAGGTTCGTACCGTCGCCGCCCATCATAAGGTCCGTAATAACCTTTACGTCGTTTTCCTGTAAAATCTGAATATTGCATCCGTAGATGCCCTCTATATAATTAATTTTAACAACAATACACGGATGATTAATATCACTCAACAGTTCTTCCTTCGTCGTCACCACTACCTCCGGCGTCGAAATATCAACCCTCTGGTTCAGTACTGTTGAAAGATTCGTTGCAGATGAACCCGCACAAATATTAGCGATTTCTCCAATCGCATCTACATCCTCCGTCGTAAGATTCTCTTCTTCACTGCTATCCTGCTCTATATCAATATTGGCAAGGAGCGCATCAAGCTCCTCCTGTGTCAAACTCCCGTCCATAAAAATTCGCCCATCTTCCTTTGAAATATATGTACAAATTATATCATTTATATACTTTTGCGTCAACAATTCTGCGTTAAAAATATTACATATTAAACAGCCCACAAATGCAACGTGCGCATTATAGCGCGTATCTCACATCTGTGGGCGTAAAATATCTTATTAATAATGTATATATATTACTTCACCTTTTTGCCCCAAAACTTACTCTTGAACATATAGTATAATGTTCCGGCTATGCAGATGGAAGAATAGCATCCGCATACGATACCTGCGAGAAGCGGAATAGCAAACTGCCTGATTGAATCAACACCGAGGATGACGAGCATTATTACCATGAACGCCGTCGTCAATGACGTATTGATACTACGGCTTATAGTCTGGCTTATACTAAGATTAACAACACCCTCCAGCTGGTCTCTTCCCTGCTTTGTCTGCATGTTCTCACGAATACGGTCAAACACGACGATTGTCGCATTAATAGAATATCCGACTATTGTAAGCATACATGCGATGAATGTGTTACCTACCGATATCCACTTGCTGAATACCGCATATACCATAAGCACAACTACTACGTCGTGGATAAGTGCAAGCACTGACGCGGCTCCGAATGACAGATTCTTGAAACGAATCCATATATAAATAAGCATACATATTGCCGAAACTATAACGGCCACAATCGCATCGGACTTCATTTCACCGCTCACGGTAGCGCTTATGGTCTCTGTCTGTATATTGTCCTCGCTTATACCGTAATTTCCCGAAACAAGCGCGCTTGTAAGAGCGTCATTGTCCTCAACAGAAAGCTCCGCGGTACTTACAAGTATAGAGTTCTGGCCCTCAATGTCAGATATTGTCACCTCTGTCGTCGACGTGTTATTTCTGAAAACATCCTCAATCTGCGCTTTCAAATCCTTGTCGATTGTAACACCCGAATCAAATGTTATCTGCGTGGAAGTACCGCCCATGAAGTCAAGACCATAATTGAGAATCTGGCCCATATTCATCTTGTTGAATATAAGTCCGCCGATACATATTGCAAATAATACTCCTGAAATAATAAAATATTTAACTCTGTTCTGAACAAAACTAAATACCTTGACAGATTTTTGTATACCGTAGAATTTCTCGGTATTCGCTCCAAGATTATAAAATGCATTCAGCACAATCTTAGTTATATACAGCGCCGTAAACATCGAGAGCACAATACCTACCGCAAGCGTCTGTGCAAATCCCTTTACAGTTCCTGAACCCAGTATCCAAAGAACTGCTGCCGCAATAAGCGTCGTAATATTACCGTCAACAATCGCCGACGTTGCTTTCTCAAAACCAATCTTTATGGCTGACTTAACCGTCTTGCCGGTTGCAAGTTCCTCACGGATACGCGTAAATATAATTACATTTGCGTCGACCGCCATACCTACCGAGAGAATTACACCGGCTATACCCGGCAGGGTAAGCGTAATATCAAGCCCGTTAATCGCAATCATGACCGCGCCGATGTAAAATACAAGCGCAATACTGGCAGCAAGTCCGGGAAGCCTGTAATAAAAAATCATGAAAATAACGAGGATAATGAATCCGATAAGCGCTGCAAGAAGACTTGTCTCAATCGCCTCCTCGCCAAGCTGCGCCCCTACAACATTGTAACGGAGTACTTTAAGCTCAATCGGAAGCGCTCCGATTCTTATTATTGTTGCAAGGTCGTTTGCGTCCTCATGCGTCTTAAAACTTCCGCTTATAACACACTCGCCGTCCGTTATCGGGCCGTTTGAAACCGCCGGCGACGATATAACTGTATTATCGTAGACGATATGGATGCTCTCACCGTTATTATTGTAAGCCGCCGTTGTAGCGTCAGCCCATTTATTTCCGCCGGACGCATTGAATGATAACTGGACTACATACTCAGAAACTCCTGTCGTACGGTCGTCCTGCTTACCTGCGCTCGCATCCTTAACATCCGAACCATCACATATAATGGAACTGAACTCAACATCGTCAGGAAATACCGTAAGCCCTTCCTCGTTAACAGTCGTCTCATATTTCTGAATTGCCTCCTGATATACGGCTTCGGAAATAAAATACAAAGCTCCTGCCGAACCCATCTTATCAAGCGTTTCCCTCGGATTCTCAGCGTCAGGAATATCCACATTGATACGATTATCACCTTCCTGGTAAACCTGCGATTCAGTGTTATAGCTCTCAGCCCTTTTCTGGAGCTTGTACACCGTATCGCTCATCTCACCGGCGCTAAAATCGCCGACTGTTTCATAAGTGATACTTACTCCTCCGGCAAGGTCAAGTCCGAGTAAAATATTTCTCGCACTTCCTGCGTGGGTCTTGTCCAAACCAATGAATACGGTTACTGCAAATAAAGCGATTACCGCAAAAATAATTGCAATATGCAGCAGCCCTCTTTTTACGTTCTTCATGTTACTCATATCTCCTTTTTAAAACATAATGCAATACTAATTATGAATTATAACACAACCTTAACACGCAATGCAATAGAGTTTATAGCAAATAAGCGCAATATATATACATAATTTTAAAAAAATTAATGTTAATGTAAAAATAATATAACAACTTATACGCATATATAATGTATTGTAATATCATATAATATGATATCAGGTGCAAAAAACCGCTTTGGCCGGACATTATAATTTTATACCGGGCCGGGCCCACTAAAAAAACGGTATCCGGATTATATACATATATAGGGAAAAGGGAGTCTTTTTAATATGAAGTCTGATTACATGAGGAAAAAATTTATTTTTAAGACAATATGTTTTATTATAATGATTTGTCTTCTTATAGTTATTGAGAAAAAAATTAAACACAGTAATTTTATAACTACGCTGCACCGGACAGATAATAAGGAACAGGGCGACGTACTGCACTATGACGCCGCCGCAAAACAGGATGCGTCGCAATTTTCCGTGTCTCTTAGCGGGTTTTATTTTGACAATCCTACCGAAACCAGGCAGATAGGACGGCCAGTAAGTATCACGGATTCAAACTCCAATATGTTTTACAGCGTTAACTATCCTGAAATAGGAATTGCACATATAGACGAGGTTTTGCGAAACGACGTGCAGGAAGAACTTTCAAAATTCTGCAGCGGGGCATCCGGTTATATAGCCGATAACGACAGCATGCGCATCGGCCTTACCGTCGATTACTGCGCATATCTTACAGGGGATTCCATACTCTCCGTAGTATATAACATAATATATGATTCGCCAGAATATACAAACCCGCTGCAGACTGTCCGCACGCATACATTTTTACTGTGTACGGGAAAGGAGATAGGAATTAGTACGCTGCTTTCAGGCGACTATCTGCAATATCTCAGCGATTCCGTTACCGGGTATCTTGCATCAGACCCTGAATTAAGCCTGACAATGAACGATTCGGCTTATTCTGAAAAGTACGAACCAGATGAAATCAACTTTAAAAACTTTGCCTTTTCAAAATCAGGACTGACGCTTTACTTTGACCCGTACACTATCGCCCCGGGGGAATTCGGCATTATAAGTGTTCCAATAAATGCACAGGATATTATGCCTTTTATCATATACGACCCTTTTAAGGAATCAAACATTCCATATACGCCGCCCGCCGAAACGGCGCCGCCCGTAATACAGAGCGAGATAGACCCGTCAAAGCCCATGGTAGCGCTGACATTCGACGACGGACCGAGGGGAGAGTCGACCAACCGTATTCTTGACGTTCTCGAAAATTACAACTGCCACGCAACATTTTTCGTTGTCGGAACCAACTTATCAAAATATCCCGACACCGTAAAACGGGCTGCAGCAATGAACTGCGATATCGGTAACCATTCGTTTGGGCACGCAAAACTGAGCACATTGAACAAGAAGGGTATTAAAGCGCAGTTTTCCAAGACAAACGACATTCTTAAAAAATATATAAACAAGAAAGCAAAGTTTGTCAGAACCCCTTACGGCCAGACGGGGAACATACTCAAACATGTCAATTTCCCCGTCATACTGTGGAATGTTGATACGCTTGACTGGAAGACGCTCAACGCCAAAAAGGTAATTAAGGCGGCAACAAAAGATATAGAGGACGGCGACATAATACTGATGCACGATATTTACAACTCAACTGCCGAAGCGGTCGAAACCATTGTACCAAAGCTCCTTTCACAGGGCTTCCAGATTGTAAGCATCAGCGAATTATTTAAATACAGGGATGTGACGCCGAAAAAACATAAAGTATATTTTAATCTTAAACCGTAATCCGCGCCTGTACAAACAAACGACTGCCCGAAAAGCGCAGCCTCGGACAATCGTTTATTTTAAAACAGGCTCACAAAAAACTCCGTTCCAAATCGTAAGGAACGGAGTTTTTTAGTAGCGAGAAAGGGATTCGAACCCCCGACACTGCGGGTATGAACCGCATGCTCTAGCCAACTGAGCTATCTCGCCATATAAAAGTCTTTCGGAACGTGTCCAAAAGACTTTTAATGGGACCTACAGGGCTCGAACCTGTGACCCTCTGCTTGTAAGGCAGATGCTCTCCCAGCTGAGCTAAGATCCCATTTCATAAAATTGTCAGCCTTGATTCTCTCAATGACTATCTCTGACTGACACTAGCTTATTATAGTAATAATATAACCATTTGTCAATATCTTTTTATAATAAATTTCATTTTTCTCATTTTTTCTTGTAAAGATATCATTCGCGCGGACTTTAAAACTTCCTCCAATTATTAAACGCGCCAATCGCAATCTTTGCACCGCGTATAAGATTGTCAAAAACACCCTCGCGGTAAAAGCTCAGTATTATCATTCCGACCGGTATACCTATTATCATACCCATAACTCCGGCCATTCTGTAACCTACAAACATAAAGAATAACGTAGTGAGCGGGCTCATTCCAATACAGTCTCCCACCATCTTAGGCTGCATGAACTGCCTGATGCCCTGACATATTATATACAAAACAAATAATAATATGGCGCTGACATATCTTCCCGAAATTATCTCTATAACGCACCACGGCCACATGATCGCCCCCGCGCCAAACACCGGCAGAAAGTCAACAAACGCTATTATAAATGCAAACAGGAGCGCATAGTTAATTCCCATGCAAAGCAGCCCTATCGCCAGGATTGCAAAGACAACGCACATTATCTTAAATTGTGCCTTAAAATATCCGCCGAAAGCCGATATTATGCAGCGCGATATAGTAGCGTAGCCTTTCTTAATCCCTTCCGGCATTTTCTCCCTGCAAAATGCAGTTATCTTATCATGGTCGGCCGTCAGGAAATACGACAATAATATGGTAATTACCGTCATAAGAAGACCCTCGGCAACACCTTTTACGATATATACGCCGTCGTCAATTGAAAACTTCGTATTGTCAATCATGTCCGTAATAAACCTGTTTACAAAGGTTCCTAAATGGTCAACGAAATTATCAATGAATACCCTGGTCTTGTCAGGCAGAATCGTATACTTTTCCCGAATGCCGTTAATGGCGTCCATGACGGTATCCGACAGGGATGCATACATATCAGGAAAATTCTTTGCAAAACTTACGCCCTGTTTTATAAGTATATATGTAAGCAGATATAATATACCGATTACGAGAGCAAGCACCAAAACTATAAAAATAGCCGTACCGTGTTTTCTGGCTATTTTTATTTTTCTCTCAAGAAAATGTACCAGCGGGTTTGCGATTAGCGCTATAATCCACCCGACGACAAACGGCCACATAAACCCAAGCGCTTTCGGCACTGCAATCAGAAATAATAAAACAACCGATATTGCAAGCAGGTAATTGACAAGTATCTTAACATAGATAATGCCGCCCTTTTTTTCATCTTCTATATTCTTCATACCATCCTCATTTCCACGAACATCAGCCGGACGCTGCAACAATGATATCCAGGCTGACAGACGCTGCATTTTCCAAGACATACATCATTATAATACGGCATATACTTGCATCCGCTTAACAGCACAGTACATATGCGTTAACCATGCCGGCTATATTACAGCCTTAATTCCGCCCTCCACGAAAAAGCTTAGGACAACCATAATTACTCCGGCCAAAAGTACGCCGGCGACAACGGCGATTACGCTTCTCTTAAAATCCATGTCAAGAATACTGGCGGCAAGCGTTCCGGTCCACGCCCCGGTTCCGGGAAGCGGTATTCCGACAAATAAAAGAAGCGCCCAAAACAGTCCCTTTCCCGCTTTTTTCTTTAATTTATCGCCGCCCTTATGGCCTTTCTCAAGACAGAACGAAAAAAACTTTCCGATATACTTTTTGTCCGCGCCCCATTCAAGCACCTTCCTCGCAAAGAAAAATATAAACGGAACTGGTATCATATTTCCCACAATGCAGATTACAAACGACAGAGCAACGGATACATCGTCGCCCATAGCCACTGCCACGGGCAGCGCGCCTCTTAACTCAATTAACGGTACCATTGAAATAAAAAATATAATTAGATATTTTCCTAACATTAAACAATTTCCTCTCTGATACATTCTTTTTAGTCAATAATAGTTTGCTCACATTTTCACTTTAACGGTTGTATTTTTCAAGCTCATCCATCATCGCGGCGAGCGCCCTTCCCCTGTGGCTTACCTCATTTTTCTTTTCTTCAGGCATCTGCGCCGTTGTACAGCCGTATTCCGGAACATAAAATATAGGGTCGTATCCGAATCCGTTACATCCCTTTATCTCATAATCAATTCTGCCCTCAATCGTTCCCTTGACGCACAGTTCCCGTCCGTCCGGAAATACGCAGGCAATTGCACACACAAACCTCGCGCTTCTTTTTTCATCTTCAACCCCTTCCAGCTTCTCAAGTATGTACGCGTTTTTCACATCATAAGACGTATCTTCTCCAAGAAACCTGGCCGAATATATTCCCGGCGCCTTGTCCAGATAGTCAACCTCAAGACCGGAATCATCAGCCATAACGACGGCGTCCGTAAGTCCCGCTATGGCCCTCGCTTTTATCAGGGCATTCTCCTCAAAGGTGTTTCCATCCTCAATAATAGCAGCGTCAACGCCCGCCTCTTTTAATGACATCAATATTATTTCGTTCTTTTCGGTAAAATCTTTCATAATTTCTTTTATTTCATTCATCTTGCCCTCGTTTCCCGTGGCAAATATGATTTTTTTAATTTTCATTGTTAAAGTATCTCCCATCATACAAATTCATCCGGTCTATTCACTCGATTCCAAAACCGTCTTTCCATACATTTGCTTATACGCCTCAACAATACCATTATACAGTCCGTCAACTACCTTCTTCCTCTTTTTAGCATTAACCATATACTTCGTATCATTTATATCCGACAGATAAGCCATCTCTACTATCGTTGCAGGAACGCGGCTTTTTTTGAGAATAAAAATCTCTTTCTTTCTGTTTATGACGCTTCTTTTCCTGATTGACGCCGTTTTGGTCAAATTATCGAGCATCAAACCCGCAAGCCGCCTGTTCGCAGATTTTAATGTTTTTATTCTTGATGAATACAGCGCCTCCGCTCCGTTAACGCCGCCTACCCAGTATCGGTCATAATAGTTGCAGTGTATACTGATAAACATATCGGCTTTAACGTCATTCGCTATGTTCACCCTGGGTTTCAGATATACGGTCTCATCCGCGAGACGCGTATAATATACTTTGATATCCGTTGCGTCAAGCTTTTCTTTCAATAATTTTACAACAGAAAGCGTAATATCTTTTTCATAGTGTTGCAAATCTCTTGTGCCGCACCCGGTATCTCCTCCGCCGTGTCCCGCGTCTATTACTATTACTTTGTCATATACCGAATGTATATCAAACAGTTCTATAATATATTGGGCATTCTCCTCATGCAGCCTGTATTCATATACTCCGTCAAGGTCAAGGGTTATTACCGTACTTACAAACTCTCCCCCGTCAGAAATTATGTCCTTTATATGAATATCTTTTACCACATAATTGTCAGACAATATCATATTTTTTTTGTATGCGCCGCATACCGAATTACCCACCGTAAGACGCAGCTGTCTATTCATATATACGTCCTCCAGTTCCATCGTGCTTCTGCTCGAAACTTTCGGGACAATTATGCGTAAGGCATTATAATCAGCCGAATCTTCACCGGTTGAATCAAAATCCGTCTGTTCTTCAGAAGTCCCTGTTATTTCATGCCCGCCGACATTGTTCTCACTATTATCGGCATACTCGCCGCGTTCTGCGCTGCCGGCCCTTACCTCGGCCGGTACCGCGTATTCATGCGCCGGCATTCCCCAATACGGCAGAATACCGGTAAAATATAATAACGCAAACACTGCGATAAACAGCATTATACCTACGCCGGCCAATACAAAATTTCTCAGCTGTCCTTTTCTCATCCACTGCTTCTTTCCGGTATTCCATCGGTTCTTCCTCCGGTACTTCCCTTTGCCTCTCCCTGGTTCTCCTTTTGGTTCCTCCTTTGGTACTTCCCTTTGCTTATCCCCCAGCTTCTCCTTTAAATCTAACCTTTGCTTATCCCCAAGTTTCCCCTTATAATTCTTATTACCTTTGCTTACACTTGAGGTTTCCCATTGTTTTCATGCATTAACTTCTGTTATTAACAGGCTTCGGCCCAATATACTGCAAAAAATAAGTCTTTATCATTCCATTGTACAGCTTACGGTTCTTGTCCGCCTTTTTGCCAATACATCGCTCAGCCCCGTCGAATGCAGTTATAATATACTTGGACCATGTCTCAAAGTTGCAAAATACTTCACCCATCTCCGAATATATCTTTTTAACGCCGTCAATGTCCTCAAGCCGTTCCCCATACGGCGGGTTTGTGATAATAAAACCATATTTTTTGTGGCTGCTCAGTTCCCTTAAGGGCTTCCTCTGAAAATGTATGCAGTCGTCAACTCCCGCAAGCTTTGCATTGGCCATAGCCATCCTTATACATTCCCCGTCGATATCATAACCCTGTATTACGCATGGGTTATCACGTTTTATTACATCTCGCGCCTCCTCAAGGGCTCTTTTATAAGCAAAACCTGTTCGGATACCCGTCCAATTTTCGGACAAAAAATCCCTGTTCATTCCCGGCGCTATATTAGCGCCAATCATGGCCGCCTCAATAGGGATTGTCCCGCTGCCACAGAACGGGTCAATCAGGTATCTGTCCCATTTCCACGGCGTCAGCATTATCAGCGCCGCCGCAAGCGTCTCGGTAACGGGCGCCTTAACAGTCCATTTTCTGTACCCCCTCTTGTGAAGGGAAGTTCCCGTCGTGTCAAGCCCTATTGTAACCTTGTCTTTGATTATAGTAACTCTGAGGGGGTAATCTTCGCCATCTTCCGGAAACCAGCTTACATGGTAATGAAGCTTCATCCTCTCAACCATTGCCTTTTTCATTATCGACTGTATATCGGACGGACTAAAAAGCTTACTCTTAACCGAGTTGGCCTTTTTAACCCAGAATCTTCCTTGACGCGGGAGGAACTCTTCCCACGGAATGCTTTTTGTCTTTTCAAACAGCTCGTCATATGTAACCGCCTCAAACGACGCTATTTTAAGCAGAATCCTCTCAGCCGTTCTCAAAAACATGTTCGCCCTGCACATTGCGTCGATTCCTCCGCTAAATGTCACCTTTCCATCCTCGACTTCGGTAATCTTATAACCAAGTTTGATTATCTCCCTTTTGCATACTGCCTCCGTGCCAAAATGACACGGCGCTATCCATTCATACTCCTGCATGTATTTCTCCACATTATATTATTTTCTCATATTTTATGATGTTTGATTCTATGTTTTATAGTATTCTATATTCGTCTATTCGTCAATCATAAATTCTTCTATTCCCCCATACAGGCTTGCACAGTTTATCCCGCGCTCTTTTAGTATTTTGGCGCATAACATGCTCCTGTTACCGCTCCTGCAGTAAAACACAATCTTAAAACCGCATTTTCTCATGTCTGCAAATCGCTTAATAAGAGACAAATCATTACACTCCATCTCCTCTATTTCTTCCGACGGAATGTTGACCGCTCCGCATATATGCCTTTTCATATACTCTTCGCGCGTCCTGACATCCACAAGATATACGGGTTTTTCTTTCATAAGTTTCCTAAGCGTATTCCCACTTAACAAATCAATATCCATCGCAGCATCCTCCCAATAGTATTTTATGACGGAGTTTTGCTTTGGGTTCGCAAAAAAACACAGCCAGCCGACTGCACACTGCAACCGGCCGACCAATGTTTTTTACTGTCTGGAGAATTACCTGTCGCAATCCTCAGCGCTGTTCTGTGAACTATTCCTTGAACTGTTACGTGAGCTGTTCTGCGAGCTGTTTCTTGAACTGTTCTGTGAACTGTTTCTTGAACTGTTTTGCGAACTGTTCTGTGAGCTGTTTCTTGAACTGTTCTGTGAGCTGTTCCTTGATGAATCTTTCATATTGTTCTCATAATTATTCTGACTCATAATGAAACCTCCTGAATATTTTTTTACAGACATAGTATGCGTAGTTTTTTTAATAATATTCAGTCGGTTTAACATTTTTCAATATACGAAAACAACTGCGGCGTAATATTCTAGCGATTCATAAACTGATAAATGATCCTTACTATACTCCATACAACAATAAGCGTCAGCAAAAACGGAATGGCGGCAACAAGAACCCTGGATACAAAAGCAAAGACCGAGAGCATAATTATTACAAGCAGTATAATCCTAAGTATCCTTTTTACCCTGTGGGTTCCGTCTTCACGCTTTTCATAATAATCATCTTCATTCCGTCCATATGCGCCTGAATTGCTTTCCCTATACTGTCTTTTAATCGGGTCATCTTTAAGCGAATAGGTCTGAAGTATAGTCTTCGCTATAAGTCTTGGGTCTCCAAGCGCGGACACAACTTCCTCCTCGCTTTTTCCCGCCGCAATCTCGGAAGATATATATGAAGAATAAAATTCCATCTGACTCCTGTATTCATTATCATCCACTTTTCCTGCAAGACTTTTTCCGAGTCCTTCCATAAACTGTTCCTTACTCATATTATCCTCCGCCCATCAATGATATTAAGAGCAATATTTTTAATTTTAAAATAATTACAAGGAAGCGCCGCCTTCATCAACGTTTCCTTAGAACGGAAGACCTCCGCCCATTCCAAGTCCCCCGGTAAGCGATTCCATAACTTTTGACGATTCGCTCTCCATCTGCCTTAACGCCTCGTTCGTAGCGGCAACTATAAGGTCTTCGAGCATTTCTATATCGTCAGGGTCGACAACTTCCTCGGTAAGTTTTACTGAAACTACTTCTTTCTTACCTGAAACTTTCACTGTCACCGCGCCGCCGCCGGCTGTTCCTTCCCATTCTTTCGCCTCAATCTCCTTAGTCTTTTCCTCCATCTGGCGCTGCATTCTCTGCGCCTGC
>JAAVXK010000057.1 GCA_022790615.1 Lachnospiraceae bacterium | reverse complement strand
GTCCCCACCTTGGGTCCCTGAATATATTAACGTTCGGCGACCAGAATGTCAGTCCCTTGTATATATCGGTATCGCCGTACTCCTGCTGCATATTGAACTTACCGCGTCCTTCCGTCGATATACAGTCCGCAATCTCCTCAATCAAATCTTCGTCAAATGCAGCTGCAAGACCGATAGCCTGCGGAAATACAGTAGCCACTCCGGCACGCGCAACACCGTGAAGCGCTTCATTCCAGTAGTTATATGCCTGAACCCCAAGCCTGTCTATCGCAGGCGCCCCGTGCAGAGTCTGATAAACCTTCTCTTCCAGTGTCATTCTCGAGACAAGATCCTTTGCCCTTTCCCTGAATGAAAGTGTCTCATCCTTGTATTTTTCTTTCATATATGTCCTCCAGATTTAATATTTTACTAAAAATCCATAACCCTGTAAAATGCCTCTTTCGGTTTCCCGTCTACGTCAAATAACAAAGGCCAGTTTTTTCTATTATGTACCGGGAAGTAATCCAGCCACGTATAACTGTCCGCAGCCCCCCACAAAGTAACGCTGTCAATATAATCCTTGTACTCTCGAAACAGCGCAAAATAATCGCCGTATAATTTCGCATGCTTTTCTTCAAGCTCCTTTGTGGGTTTGTCCATGGAACTCCTGTCCTCAAAGCGGTAATATGACAAGTCCATCTCCGTAATATGTATTCTTAATCCAAGCGATATATACAGCTCTATTGCCTTTCTCATCAAATCGAGCCCAGGATAATACAGGTTGACATGGCACTGCATACCCATACCGTCTATTAACTTTTCATCAGCATTAACCGATTTTATAAGACGTTCAATCTTTGTCATCTTCTCAGGAACGTACTCATTGTAATCATTATAAAACAACTCCGTTCCCGGATTGACACATTCCCTTGCAAGCCTAAATACATCCTTTATATAATCCTCGCCAAGCTTATCCTTCCACACACTTTTTCTGAGGTATTCGTCACTTTTATCTTCTATCGCCTCGTTCACAACATCCCATGCATATGTTATTTCACCATATTTTTCATTCATCAGAATCATATGCTTTCGAAGTATATCAATTACTTCCTCCCTGGAATGATCCATAATCTGTTTTGCAGTCTGGTTATGCCACACAAAATTATGTCCACGCACAGCAATAGAATTGTTTTTTGCAAACATATAATGCTCATCCGCATATTTTAAATCATACTCTCCGTTCTTTTTTAATACTACGCCGTATTTCATGCTATTTTCACATGTAACGCTATTAAAATGTTCAACAATCAGGCTGTGATTCTCCTTTATATTAAAAGAGTTGACAGCCGTCCCTATCTTAAAATATTCTTTGTATTTGTCCTTTAGTGTCTCCAATTCTTATACCTGCTTCCTATTACCTTGTTTATATTATAAAACAAAGAATGTCGCTTGCGACATTCTCCGCGCCAAGCGCGTGTTGCGAATGCAACGAATTACATATCGCGCAAGTGCGCATCCTTAGCGGAGCGCTTTTCTATAATAGGAAGTTGCGAAGTCGTTTCCTATTATAGAACAAAGACAGAGTGACATTATAAAATAGCCACTCTGTCTGATTCCTGCATCACTTCAATTATTGACTATAATATTATTTATTCTCCGTTAGCTTTTTTGATATAGCTGTCCCATTCAGGCGTTATCTTCTCAAGCTGCTCAGCCGGTGTAGCTGCAAGAGCCTGTACAGGATACGTGAAATCACCGTAATCTGTTCCTGAAATCATCGACTGGTAATCAACAATTCTGTGCTCGTCTTCCCTCATGAGAGCAAGCGTCTCGTCTACATCCCTTTCCGGATCATTGAACTGTGAATAATATCTCTGTTTCCATGATTCATCAAGCGTGTAATTAGGCGTACACTCTGTATACAAATCATATCCAAACATAATCTTTTCAACGTACTCGTCATCAAAACAAGACGGAACAACTACAACATTATCAAACGGCACCGTTACCATACTTCCGTTAGGACTTGCAGGGAACATTACGATACCGAACTCGTCATCCATGGAACCTGAGAAAGAGCTTACAGTATACGCTTCCGCTGTCTGCATTGCGCACTCTCCATCCCTGAACGCCGTAATAAACCAATCCCATGACGCTCCTTCCGGCTTAGGCTGTATGTAACCTTTCTTTATAAGGTCTGTAGCCCAGTTAGCCGCATCAAGGAAGTTCTGTGATTTTGTCGCATTGACATATTTTCCGTTCTCATCCTTTGAAACAAACTGCGCGCCGTTACTTGCAGCCGCAAGCTTGAAATAATCCTTTGAGAATGAAGCCATTGCATAGATATCTGTTACACCGTCACTGTCAATATCCTGCGTAAGTTTTGCACAATACTCTTCAAACTTTGCCCATGTCCACTCTCCGCTTGCCTGGAGTTCATACGGTTCGTCACGCGGAATTCCAGCCTCCTCAAGAATTCTCTTATTGAAGAAAATACATGCTCTTGGCTCAAGCTCCGTTGACATACCATATATTCCACCATTGTAAGTCATAAGGTCTTTAATCTGCGGATTCCATTTTTCCTCGCTGAAGTCAACTGTCTTAACCTTGCTGAGGTCATATAAAAGATTGTTCTTAAGCGGTTCGTTTACCGTATCCTGATACAGATACCAGATATCCATGGAAGGATTGCCGCTGATAACCTCCGTTGTAAATGTCTCAGCCATATCGGTAAATGAACTGATTTTTTCCCTTGTCACCGTAAAGTTATACTTTTCAAAAATTTCCTGTCTATAATTGTATGTATCCTCGGCATACTGTGTTGAAAGATCTTCTTCAGGCGACGTGTAAAAATCACCTACCTTAATTTCAATTCCTCCAAGGTCTTCAAGTCTTTTTTTGCTGCCGGAATCTGTAACTTCACCTCCCTCGTTTTCTTCTCCTTCCGGAGCCGCGGTAGCGTCAGAGTCAGAATCAGGCGCCTGTGTTTCCTGGTTGTCTGGTGCTGGCGTATCACTATTGTCCTCACCACATGCTGTCATAGTCGATGCCGTCAATGCTGCAACGAGCGACATGGCAACAATCTTTTTTGTTAATCTCATTTTTATACTCCTTTCTATTATTTTTTTATTATATTATCATCTGCTTTCGCAGGACAATACAAAAATGTTAAATCACATCTTGATTCCTGACTGGCTCAAGCTCTCAACGAATCCCTTCTGCGCGAATACATATATTATCAGCAAAGGAATAATCGTCATTAACGTACCGGTCGCAACAATCGCTCCCGAGTATGCCTGAGACGCCTTCTCCGCTATACCCGCGCCCTTAACAAAATCGTCAAGCGACGCAGAGAGTCCGTTAAGCTCCGTTGAGAGCAGCGTATAGCCTCTTAGGAACATCCTGGAATAAAATTTGTCAGTCCACTGCCACACGAATGCAAAGAGGAAACATGAAGTAATAATCGGCTTTGCATCAGGAAGCATAATTCTGTAAAATGTCTTAAACTTTCCACATCCGTCAACATATGCCGCCTCTTCAATGTCTTTCGGAACATTCCTGAAGAACTGTCTTATAAGATATATGTAAAGTCCGCTCTTATGTCCCATACATCCAAGACACAGCAGCAAATACGGAAGCATCGTATTCGTAAGATTCAGTGTTTTTCCGCCAGTTACCAGCTTTACAATTCCAAGAGGATTAAAATATGAAAAGTTAAGGTACAGCGGAGCCATAATTGTCTGCGGCGGAACGATAATTACAAGAATCACCATGAAGAACCAAAAATTCTTCAACGGAAACTTATATCTTGCAAATCCATATCCGACAAGCGTTGCCGCAGCAACCTGAAATATACTGACAATAAGGCTTATATAAGTTGTCGTGCCAAGCGCTTTCCAGTAATGCATAAGCTGCGACGTCAACTTGTATCCCACCGTCGAAAAATTACGCGGGATATTTACAATTGTCGAGTCATACAAGTCTCGTTCTTCCATAAAACTAAGTGATATTTTATTTAGCAAAGGCTGAACGATAAGGAAACACAATCCAAATATTAAAATTGCCCTACATATAGAATACACAAAATTAAATATTTTTTTACGCAGCAAATAGCCACCGGATTTCCTGTTACGTTCCATAAAGGCCTGCCATTTTCCATTATTCTTACTCATAATAGTACACCTTCTTCGAAATTATTAAGGATATTATTCCAATAATTGCCATACAACATACAAAGTAAATCCATGCCATCGCCGCACTCAGGTCGTATTTCAAATTACCTATCATTGTCTGTGATATATACTCCATAACTTCATTATCCGAACGGCAGAAGAAGTCAATTATCGTATATATAATATTGACAAGAATCAATGAGCTTACCATTGGAAGAGTAATCTTCCAA
This sequence comes from Lachnospiraceae bacterium, assembly GCA_022790615.1. Lineage (GTDB taxonomy): Bacteria > Bacillota > Clostridia > Lachnospirales > Lachnospiraceae > V9D3004. Next base: position 13,109 of record JAAVXK010000057.1, on the reverse strand, counting down.
AAACACTCCCAGGCCGTGCAGCCCTCAATCTTCGCAGCCTCAAACATGCTTGTTGATATCGTCTGGAGTCCGGACAGGAATATAATAATCTGGATACCTGAACGTATCGCAATATCATATACGCTGTCAATCAATTCGAATACATATTCGAATATGCCGCTGGACTGGCTTCCCTCGGCAACAAGCATATCCTGCAATACAGTCGTAATACTCGAAGCATTTGACGTATCAGCTATTACATCTTTCATATCTGCAAGAAGCGCATTATTAAATTCAAGTCCTACTATTACACCTGACGAAAGTATAACGGGCATGAAGAATATAGCCCTTACAAATCCTCTTCCCTTGAACGACTGGTTGAGAAGCAGCGCCACAAAGAAACTGAATATAAGCGTCGCCGGCAAATCAAGCAGCATAGTCCTGAGATTCTCAATCAAAAGAATCTTGAATTTCGGGTCTACGTTAATAGCTTCGTTAAAATTGGCAAACTTCACGAAGTCCATCATAAATCCGCCTTCTGAAGGATTGATTGTAACCGATGAAACACTCATCCTTAGCGACTGCACTAACGGAATTACCAAAAACATAATAAAACCGATAATGAAAGGAAGTATAAACAGATAACCGGCCACAGCATTTTTCACTGCGAGAGTCGTTTTTCTTTTCTTATGAGCCATTATTTTGTTCCTCCTTTCACAATATAATCTCTTGCAGGAATCTCAGTCCCCTCATAACGGAATGAATTATAATTATAATTCACAATTACCGTACGTCCGCCTGAGAATTCCGTCCTATACACATTATCAGAAATCTTCTCATGGCCGACTATATACTCGTCATAAGTACCCTCGAAATCTTTAGAGAACCTTGCATAGTTTTCAACTATTGAATCTTTCCACAAGTTGTAGTCCGTTGCAAAAAACTCCGTATATTTACTATCCTGCAATACCGACGTCGGTTCATCAGTAATTGTGTAATATAATCCCCCGCCAAGCTCGGCCGACTTAAGGAACGTCTCTTCCGCATCCTGCGAAAGGTTAAGCGATTCGGCCGTATAATCTACGACCCCGTGTAACGCGATCTGATAAAATGGTATTGTCTCATCAACAATATTATATTTTTTATTGCTGAGCACCGAACCCGTTATTATATCAGCATAAGGAACATTATAAAAATTATCCGAAGCCGCCATTATCATAGCACCACCGTCTGCAAGCTCCTTATACTTACCGGTAATCATATTCATTGTCTCTTCCCTCGAGACACGTCTCTTATAATTATAATCACCGCAAAGCTGCCTGCTGATATCGCCAAATGATATATTGGATGTACCAAGACCGGTAATATAATCCCTGACACTGTCCATATTTCCCATGACATATTCCGGCCTCGTAACATAATACTCATATTCTTCAGCCAGTTCCGCAAAGAATATCGGACTGTAATAGGACAACTCAATAATTTCCCTGCTTACAAACTTTGATGTATCACGGTTTACACTGTATCCGTCGAACAACAGCTTATTTTTAAATACATACTGTACGTTGGCGTCCATAAATACATTGATATTCTTTTCCTTTGCATTTGCAATAAAATCTTTGAGGCTTGATTTGCTGCCAAGCTTCTTTGTCGGCTTAACTTTCCTCATGGAACTATTGTGGACTCCGCCGTTACTCCAGCCAGTATATTTCACGGTGAAATTATTAACTCCGCCCTCATACAATTCCTCCATAATATTATTGGCCGCCTTGTATGACGTAAGAGGAAGGTCCTTTGTTACGGGAACGCCAAACACATGGTCCTTACTATCAACCCCTCCAATCATCTCAACTACGAAAGGAAGCTGGTCTTTAGCCGAATCCTGTAATGTCGGATATGTTCTCTTAAGATACTCCCTGTACTCCGAAGCCATCTGAACATAATCGTCGGAATCAATGAACATATATCTTTGTGATAATTTTTCTTTTGGAAGGTCCCTCTCGTAAGTTCTTACCGTAACGTCTGATTTTCCGGAGATATCCATATCCTCTCCATGAAGCATCATATATGTATATTTCACGGAGTTAAACCCATTCATCCTGCCTGCCACATCAGACTCTACTATTGCATATGAGCTTCCGCTCTCTATGGCGCACAGGAACGAACCGCCATCTTTTGCTATACCAATAAGAGGGTACGATACTTTACTTTCGTCTACGACAGCCTTCCTCGAAACTCCGATATCATATCCATATACCTGATTATAATATGCAGCCTGCGAAATCTTACCGTTGTTGAAGTTAATAATTCCTCCCGGTCCGTCAGGAACAAACATATAACCCTGCTCATCCATTCCGGCCGCACCGAAAAACGGAAGCGTTGTAAGATATGTTATAGGAAAATTATTGTCATATACAATTTCTTCCATAGGTACGTCTACAACAAGCTCTCCGCCTTCGAGTCTGTAGTATACCGCAATATTGAAAGCGGCTTTTCCCGTCTCAGTGCTCACGTTCGTACGTGACAGGTCATACTCGTACTCCTCGTAAGTATATCCGGCCTTTTCAAACATGTCCTGGAACATCTGGAGTTTCGTATCACTCTGTCCGTCACGCATAACATATACTTTGGACTCAGCCAAATCAGGATATTGTTCAAGAAGTTCATCCTTGTTATCCGTAGCTTTCAGACTGTTAATATCGACACGCCTGTAGAAGTTCTTAATCTTTTTCGCGTCTCCATCACTCATAGCGGAACAAAACTTATCCATTCTTTCTTCCGTTATGGCATGAGGAACCATATAAGTTTTCTCTATATCGCCAACCGTGTAAAGGACCTTGACTCCGTTTTCCTTACCATTTTCATCTTTGGTAACCTCTATGCTGTAATTCTTATTCACAATGGAAAACTGATAGTTGTCATAAGTAAAATCCTGACCCTTCGAGTCGCTGTATTTTACTATTAATGTAGAAGACAACATTGTTTTGTTAACGCCGTTAGACAAAGTATCTTCTTCTGCTTTCTGAGGATTAGAAAACCAAGTCTGCCCGGTAGCCTTGTTTTTCACTGAAAACTGCGTCGTATCCGCATTCATCACAAACTCAAGCCGGTCATTTGAAATATTGATAACTTTTCCTTCCTCTTCCTGTGAATAATTCTGAACTTCAAGAAATTCACCTTCCTCTTCACTTTCACCACATCCACCAAGGCAAAGAAGCAGGGCCATGACAGGAAGAAGTAATCTTAACCTTTTCATCTCGTTTTGTTTCCTCCTTTCCACATTCTAATAGAACCTGAATGATATTTCTTTATACAGCGACATAAAGTAGGCAATCGCATCACTTAACAAACTAAAGAATAACAATAACAGGAATATAATTACAAGCATGCCGACGATAATCGAAATGATTGAAAGCAGCGCCTTACCAAATGAAAAGTCGTGAACCTGCATTACAGATGCCAAAAACAGGAAGCCGCACCATATCATCGAAAACGAAAGAAAATAGTTGTAAAAAGCACCTTCTTCATATGTGATGAAGTTACTGAACACTATCATCGGCAGCTGTATCAGTATATACGGTGTCAGAGCATACGCCGAACCCATATATATATCCTTCAGTGTGCCCTTTCCGTCAAACAGTGTCGTAAGGCACCAGTTTGACAACACCCATATAAAAAACGGGAGCAGGAATGTGCAAATATTCAGAATAACATTGAAATACTCCCACTGTATCCTGATAAATACAAAACTTGTATACCTGTATTTCCACACAGTTGTGAGGACAGTCATAATTACAAGGAAGTTTGCCGCAGCCATGGAACCGCGTTTTTCATGCGTAAGGTCCCAAAAACCGTCAAATGGGCTTACAATGCAGTGAAGCGAATACCTGAGAGTGTCTTTGAAATGACTGAACCATGACCTTGCCGAGTTTTTTGTTATACTTTTCATTCCCCTTGAACCTCCCTTCGAAACTTTCTTATTCTGCCTCTGACAAATAAGTATACCAGCCAGATTATAAATATTGTAAATATAATTGCTATATGTTCTTCTATCCAATCTTTCCTGTAAAGCTTATATGCTTTGGAATAACTCTTATAGTCAAGCTTAAGCTTGAAATACTCCATAGCTTCCTCAAATTTGTCCTGTCTGAGAAGCGAACGCCCAATTCCTATATATGCGAGATCATAGTTACCGTTGAGCCGAAGCACCTTACGCCAGTAATCAGCCGACTCGTCATACTTTGCGACTTTGTAAGTGTTAAGCGCATCATTTATAAGCTTTCCGTATTCCGTAAGTGTCATCTGCGTTATCGTGCCAAGCTCCTTATCAAGGACAAAAAGCGAATCCCCAAGATTGCCGATTGCAACCGGATATCGGAAACTTCCCTCCCTGTAGCCAATTCCACCAAACGCATAGAGCATATTGCCCTGAAAATCGTAACCAAATATTCTTCCCCTTGTCATATCAAGGCAATAATAACAGTCATTCTCAAGAACTGTAACATCAGAGAATATAGACGGTCCTTTGTAACCGCCGCCGCTGCCTACCTGAACATCCCCGATGGGGTCATAATATCCGTTTCTTATAAGAATATCTGTACCTTTCGCGTTAAGCCTTCGAATCGGCTGTGCAGATTTATAGTTACCCTCGTCAAATGTTCCAAGAGTAGCATATATGAACCCATCCGCATCAAGGGCAATGTTGTTGTATTCAGTCGGCACAAAAGCTTCCATCTGCTCTCTCTGTTCCTGTGTGGAGATGAGTTTATAGAAATAATCTATTATGTCAAACTGAACTTCGGCAGCACCGATATATCCAACAAACTCACCATCACTCTCAAATTCCATAAAACCTTTGTTGATATTCTCAGCCTGCACAAATATACGTCCGGCAGCATCAACTACAAGTTTCTTAGGAAGGAACTGATAATCAGCCTCGAGAGTCTCCTCATCCTCCGGTTTGTATATAGCTCCCTTTACTTCATTTGCAGAATCAATTGTAACAATTCTCATGTTACCGTAATCCGCTATATACCATAGACCTTCGTCAGTCACAAAGACGTCGTACGGCTTCGACAATGCCTCAGTCTTTCCGTGATTATTAACTTCCTTTACCTCTCTAACAAACGTATATTTGTCATTTTCATATGAAAACTGTACGATTCTGTTATTGAGCGTATCGCATATATATATCTGGTTATCCTTAATAAACATACCCTCAGGGGCATTAAAGTCCCCGACACCAAGCTGACTGCCAAGCATAACGCTGTTCATCGCATAAGCGTCAGGCGACTCCCTCTCTATTCCCCAGTAATCATACGTATAGGTATAAAACAAATCTTCTTCCGCTGATGCCGTCTTACTATGAATAAGGAGGCTCATCATCAACATCAGGCCAAAGAACGGAACTAATCTCAATGTAATCTTTTTCATTGTCACCCTCCTTAATCAATCCTTGATACCTGAACTTGCCATTGTCTCAATAACATTTCCCTCGCACATAAGGAATATTGAGATAGGGACAATCATCATGAACAACGTAACCGCCGCGCCGACGCCCGCACGCGACACACCTCCAAGTATAAGCTGCTGCAGTGCATATGGAAGCGTCTTGAGTTCCTCGGAATATATAAATGTTGCCGCACGGTTATTCCATATAGCTATAACAGAGAAAATAATCAGCGTAAGCCATGCAGGCTTAACCATAGGCATAACAATTCTGACAAATATCCTTCCCTCTTTTGCACCGTCAATCTTGGCCGCCTCTATAAGCGCGTCCGGTATACCCTCCATAAACTGTTTCATGAGGAATAACCCCATCGGCGTTGCAAAGGCTGGGATAATAATGGAAAGATAGGTATCAATCCATCCAAGCTTTGTCATTATGAGATAGTTCGGAATCTGCGTTACATATACCGAGAACATGAGCGCCGTCTGTACAATCATGAAGAACGTCTTTCCTCCAGGGAACTTATACTTAGCAAGCACATACGCTCCCATTGAACAGAACACAAGGTTTCCGAGGGTACCTACCGCCGTCATGAACACGGAGTTGAATATGTATCTTGAAAACGGTACAAACGACTGTCCCATTATGTTAAACAAATCGGCAAAGTTATCAAACGTAGGATTCTTAACATAAAACTTAGGCGGGAATATATATATCTCATCAAGCGGTTTGAATGCTGTACAAATTGAGTATACCAACGGCAGTGCAAAGAATGCGCCAAACAAGATAAGGAGTATATAAATACAGATATCACCGCCAACAGACCTGTTAGGTTTCCTCTTTTTAAATATCTTTATCTTTCTTCTATTTTTTTTCATATCAGCATCTCCCCTTAAGTTCCAACTTTTCTAAGCAATGCATGTACTGCCTTGTTACATAATATCATGGTAACAAATAATACGGTCGCAATTGCTGATGCATATCCCATGTCAAATCTGAACTGTCCGTAGTCGATAAGATGGGAAACAACCGTCTCCGCTTTATAGTCAGTACTAGGGAAACCGCAAAGCACCATGGTAACATCGGCAACACCGAACGACTGTGTAATTGCCATTACCGCACCGAACAGAAGCATCGGCTTCATATTAGGAAGCGTAATGTACCACAATTCCTGCCATCTGTTCTTGATACCGTCAACGTACCCCGCTTCAAACTGCGACTCGTCGATTCCCTGAAGTCCCGCGACGAATGAAAGGAATCCGTTACCAAGACTCATCCAGAGCACTACGATAACAATTACTCCTAGCATATATTTCGGGTCGGTGAGCCATAGAACCGGCTCGTCGATAAGTCCAAACTGCATGAGCCATGCATTCACATATCCGTAAGAGTCGCCGCTGAAAAGAAGCGCCCATACCATATATACGTTACCTGAAATAGTCGGCGCATAGAAAATCAGCACCATAATTGCCCTCAGGACTCTCGGAAGTTCATTGATAAACCACGCAAAAAGGAATGACATTATGTATCCCAAAGGTCCTGTAATAGCTGCGAGAAGAAATGTGTTCTTAACCGATATAAGGAACACGTCATCCGCAAGAATCAAACTGATATAGTTTTTAAGTCCGTTAAATTGAGCCGGCTCCAAAACATTGTAATAAGTAAAACTATAATATATCGACATACAGACAGGCGCAATCGTAAACAGAGTGAAAAGCACCGCGTATGGCAACAGAAACAGATAACACACTTTCGACTGCTTTGCAACTTTCCAGCCATGTTTAAACTTACGTTTCTGTACGTCGGCATACTTAGCCATAACTGAGCTCATTTACTTATCTCCCCTTTCATTAAATATCTTCATGATTTCATCCGGAGAGGAGGATTATTCCTCCTCTTCTACCGGCAGACCAAATTCCTGACGCTTCAATTTAATCTCATCATTTATTGTTCTTACATAATCGAGAATTGTCTCACGCGGGTCTTCGTTATCGTTCATAACCTTTCTGATAGCATTGGTAATATGCCTTGACGTGTAATAACCTCCGGCAATCTCAGGAATACCAATCGCCCATTCCCACTGTTCCTTGAGAACATCGGCGTCTTTCTTACTCCACGAGAGCTGCTCAAACGCAACTTTGTTGGCGGTAGCGTATCTTGCCGACGAACCCATCACACTCTCAAGCTCTCTTCCGAATCTTACCTGTGTGTCGGAACTTATCCACCACTTTAAGAATGTCCATGCAAGGTCATATTTCTGTTTTTTCTCGTCTTTTGTAAGAATCATCGCACACTGTCCCCATGACTGAACGGAACGGTCAATATATGTATTGCCATTCTCATCCTCCCTCTCATATCCCGGAACGAGGGCGAAATTCCACAATCCCTTAATCTCCGGAGCGAATACGACAAGCGTATTAAAGTTTGAGAAATCCTGTACGCCAATCGGCATCTCACCCGAACGGAAACGGTTGACAAAATCATAACTTGTAGGAAGCTTATAATTCGTAAACAGTTTTGTAAAATATTCAAATGCATTAACAGCAGGCTCAGTGTCTATAGCAACCCTGGTTCTCGCGTCATTGTAAAGCTCTCCGCCCCTCTGGTATAGCTGGCAGAAGTAGTTCGCAAGGTCAGGATTCGTCGTGTTGCCGACCTTACGCTCGGTACTCGGTATACCAACCTGAAGGTTGTTATTTGTTATCGTTGGAAGAATCGCAACCAGGTCATCCCATGTCTGTGGAATCTCGAGTCCCAGATCGTCAAGTATATCCTGACGGTAGAACAACACGTTGTAATTCTGCGTTTCCGGCAGAGCGTACATTCCGCCGTCAAATTCATACGAAAGATAGGAACTTCTGTAGTATTCTTTCTCCAGAACGTTTGTCTTCCACTCCTCCCAGTCGTCAAACTGTGTGAGGTCAACCGCCGCATTACGCAGCGCATAGTTGACGGGCTCCGTCTGCGCAACGGTAAGCGCCACATCCGGACCGGTTCCCGCAACGACCGCAGGAAGAAGCGTAGTCGCGTCAATCAGCTTGACGTTAACTCCTATTCCATACTCAGGAACAAACGTATCGTCAATCATAGTCTTTAAGATTGAACTCTGGTCACGTCCCGAAAGCATCCAGCAGTCTATAAGCTCGTCATTATCATCATACACGTTTCCAAGCGATGTGTAATCGACAACGAAAGATGCGATAAACACCCTTATCTCGTGCATTGCACTCTGTAAAAATGATTCTTCACACTGTTCAATCTCTCCGCCTACCGGAGTAAGCTGTATGTAATCGACGTCAAGCGGAGCCTCGCTCAGGGAGTTGATTCCCGTTCCGATTGCACTCGCATTCTCCTTAAAGTTTGCAAGCGACTTTGGAATCTTATCCGGTCTCTTGACGAATTTCTCCAACTGGTTTGCAACCGTAAGTATTGAAGATACCTGCGAGCCTTTCTCACCTGAATACTCTACAAGGTCGTCAACTATTTTATAGAGACGCTTATACTCTATATCCATACCCTCTATAATCTCAGGGAACACCTTGTCAATCTTGTAATCCCTGTATTCATCCGGCTCAGCTCCCGTAAGCACAAGAATCTTTCTATACATCGCGTTAAGCCTGAACACGCTGTCGTTAAGTTCGGTAAGGATATCACCGAGACTTCCGAGCGTAACTTCAAGCCGGATAGTATGTTTTCCTTTTTTAAGCGCAAACTCAAAAGGATTTCCGTTCTCGTCGCTCAGCGTATTCATCTGCCAGTCGTTCGCAAACTGGAATGAAATAACCTCGCATTCTTCAAACGGACATTCGCCGTCTATCGTGACTGAACGGCTTGAAACGAATCCCCTGTTGTAGTTCTGTCGTCCCTTTACCGACAATGTATACATTCCGTCAGCCGGCACGTCGACATCCCACTCAATCCAGTCTCCGGATACACGCCACTGGTTACCGCCTATCTTGTTCATGAGAATGAGCGACGCACTGTACGGTTCCGTAATTGCCGAAGCTCTGTCATTATTCGGATACAGCGACGGCGACGAACGTCTCTGGGCAGCCTCGCCCTGGATTTTGAAAATGTCGGTCGGTGCGGCGTCCGAGTATTCGGCCGTATCGATTGACTGTTTGTACTCTTCATATGTAGGCACTTCTTCAATATTTTTAACAACAAGTTTTCTGAGCACAAGCGGCTCGTTCACGCCTGCAAGCCTGAGAACGTTTTCCCCTTTCTCAAAATAAAACTTATACGGATCAACATAATATCCCATATAATCCTTGGCGTAAGAACTCTGCCATATCGGCTTCTCCACCTGCGTAGGACGAATGTCATTTCCCTGGTTATCCTTCACGATTTCCGCCGAATCAGCCCACACCCTGCTGAACGTAATGGCATCCGCACCGTAGAATGGAAGCTCGCCGTTAATGTACACTGCCCTTTCAATGTCGATACCTCTTGACTCAACCGGGTAATATTCAAGGTAAATACTGTACATTCCAGACTCCGGAATATCAACCTTCCACTCCGCAAAACCTGTTTCATCTGACTGTAAAACCTGACTTTCGCCATCAACATCATTTAAAACTGACACACCCTGACTTGAAGGAAGATAATCGAACAAGTCAACTTCAACCTCAGCGTCGGGAGCTGCAACACCCTCATACTTTGCAAGATATTTTGCATATGTATCATCTCTGGCAATTCCGTCAATATCAACAGAAAGATCTGCTCCTTCATATTTGTCCCTGTAATCGCCGGTATCGTTAACCAATACTTTCCAGACAACGATTATCAATGCTAAAACAAGTATGGTAAGAGGCACTGCAACAATCTTTTTGCTTAATACTGCTTTAATTTTTGACATGACTGTCTTTTGCTCCTTTCTATGAATAACTAGATACAATTACCAAAACAGGTCAGTTTTAACAAGTGCAAATCAGACCTTTTGTATAAATTGCATACTTTTTCGTATTTCATTATAGCATTAATTTGTTGAATTGTCTACTATCTTATTGTTTATATTTATATAATTTGTTATTTTTGCCATAATGCAAAATCTCTGAATTTATATTTACAAACATATTTATTTTAATCTGAATATACGTTATACTGTAAAACGTCAGGGAACATGAACTCTAATATCATAAAAAATAATAATATATTTCTATAAGGAGGATTAAAACTATATGAACCAAAAATGTACAAACCCAATTTTGTCCGGATTTTATCCGGACCCTACAATATGCAGGGTCGGCGAAGATTATTACCTGGCCGCTTCCACTTTTTGTTATTTTCCGGGAGTCCCCATCTTCCACAGCACAGACCTTGTAAACTGGGAACAGATCGGCAATATACTTGACCGTCCGACGCAAATACCGTTAAACAACCCGAATATCGCGGGCACGGGCATATACGCTCCAACCTTACGTTATCACGACGGTACTTTCTATATGATTACGACAAACGTCGGCGGAGAACACGGAAACTTTATAGTTACCGCAAAAGACCCCGCCGGACCATGGTCCGAGCCGTACCCGCTCGGAACCGAAGGCATCGACCCGTCGCTCTTTTTTGACGACGACGGCAAATGCTACTACTGCGGCACAAGACCGAGACGCGAAGGCGCGCGCTACTTCGGAGACAACGAAATATACATAAGCGAGCTCGACCTTGACAGCATGAAGCTTGTCGGCGAGTCGTGGGCCGCATGGCACGGCGCGCTAAGAAACGTCGAGTGGCCGGAGGGACCGCATATATACAAAAAGGACGGCTGGTATTACCTTCTAATATCAGAAGCCGGCACCGGACATATGCACAGCGTAACAATAGCAAGGAGCAAAAGCCTTAGCGAGCCTTTTAGCGGATATCCGGGCAATCCTATACTGACGCACAGGCATCTCGGACTCCATTACCCGATTGTCAACGTCGGACATCCAGACATCGTAGAGACCCAGAACGGCGAGTGGTGGATGGTACTGCTTGCATCAAGGCCGTACGGCGGCTATTACCGCAACCTTGGACGTGAAACTTTCCTGGTTCCGTTTACGTGGGAAAACGGATGGCCCCTTATCAATCCCGGAAAGGGAATCATCGAGGACACGTTTACGCGCCCGAATCTCCCCGCAGCTGCGGAATCAAAACGCTGCCGGGATTGCGCACGGGATGATTTTGATTATGATAAACTCCCTTTCGATTACATGTTCGTAAGAAACCCTGACATGGGTATGTACTCCCTGTCGGAAAAACCGGGTTTTATGGCGCTGACTCCTTCGCCCGAAAAGCTTTACGGCAGCGCATCGCCCACAGTCTTGTGCAAAAGACAGACCGGAATGAGCTACGAACTTAGCACATGCGTTTCGTTCACACCAAGTGAAAAAGAATCGGCCGGTCTGATTCTTTTGCAGAATGAATTATTCAATTATCATTTCGGAATTACAAAAGAAGACGGAGAATACAGAATAACCGTCATAAAATCCACCGGAAAAGACGGAAACGCTGAAACCGAGATAATAGGTTCGCATATTATAAAAGAACAAACCGCTCCGCTCCCTCCTGTCCGGCTATACATAAAACAGGAAGTGCAGTCGCTTACATTCAGATGTTCCATCGGCGAAAATGAAGAAATTGTCGTTGCCGATAACGCCGACGCGAGCATACTGTGCACCGACATCGCAGGCGGGTTTGTCGGAACATGTCTTGGAATATATGCCGATAGCGCAGTTCCTTCAAAAAACAGAGCATACTTTGATTACCTGACTATAGATACGCAGGTATAAAATATAATTAAATATGCAGCCGGCATTAAAATCAGCCGTATCACAGATTGTTTGATTTCCATGATACGGCTGATTAAAACGCTCTACTATAAGCAGCGCATCATTTGCCCGCCCTTATGGCAGCATACCGCTCCAAAATTGACTTAGAAAAATCTGAGACACCCTCAATAGTATCATACGACCCCTGATGCAAATATGGCCCCAGCCTTTTTATATCTGCATACGACATATATGTTCCCCAAATATTGTTTTCCTTGTCCTGCTGATTCTGCGTATCATTTTTCAGCTTGAGTAAAATATCTGTGACATCGGAATGTATAATTCTAAATTGCTCAGCGTCGATTACCTTTTCATTATTTGTATTCTTTACAAGATTCTCCTGATTGACCTTTTGCGCTTCTTCAAAGCTCTGCGGTTTTATAACTATATCGCCCGTCAAAAACATCAGCTGCTTTGTATAAGTTAGAGCGGCATTTGACGACGCGTCCTCATATGCCTTGTCAAGAGCTGCAAGTTGTTTGTCAAATTCATCGCCCGAATAATTCTCCTTAAGCTTTTGCAATTCATTCTGATAATTTTCTACTAATACATCGGCAAAAGTACCGTTAATCATTCTCTCGCTTCCAATATGTCCAACATCCTTTAACAACCTGCATGTAGTTTCATATGTATCAATAAAGGGCTCCAATTTACCGGCCAGAGCAAACCCTCTTTGAGATATCTCCATACTAACGCCGGTATTTATCAAAGATTCGGCTGCCGCCCTGTCGTATTGATTATTCTTCCTGTCTGGCAATTCAGCCGCATTGTTTACCGTGTATCTGTCATAATTATTATCCACTCTCATTCGTATCATCCTCCAGGCAATTTATAAAATTATATACTGAGAATCCCGCGTATATCTTATATAT
>JAAVXK010000138.1 GCA_022790615.1 Lachnospiraceae bacterium | reverse complement strand
TGATGCGAAAGAGCAGTAACGTATCGGTTGAAGAATACAGAGCTTACGCCGACGATAATCGAATAAAAGAATTCCTGTATATAGATACCTGTGAGGGCGCGTCAGGAAAGGAGAATAACGGATGAGATATATTACATTTGCGCTTGCAAAAGGAAGGCTTGCAAAAAAGACGATGGAACTGCTCGGGCAGATAGGCATATTCTGCGAGGAGATGAAAGATGAAAAGACGCGAAAGCTTATATTTGTGAACGAGGAATTAAAGCTTCAGTTTTTCCTTGCAAAAGCGTCCGACGTTCCTACGTACGTCGAATATGGCGCGGCCGATATAGGCGTCGTCGGAAGGGATACGATTCTCGAGGAGGGCAGGAAACTGTACGAAGTTCTAGACCTTGGATTCGGCAGATGCAGAATGTGTGTCGCAGGACCGGAGTCGGCAAAGGAGCTGTTAAACTCAAAACAGCTTATAAGGGTTGCGAGCAAGTATCCGGGAATTGCAAAGGATTATTTTTACCATACGAAACACCAGACGGTTGAAATAATCAAGCTGAACGGCTCGGTCGAGCTTGCGCCAATCGTGGGTTTGTCCGAAGTTATCGTCGATATTGTCGAGACCGGCTCGACGCTGCGTGAAAACGGCCTCGGCGTACTCGAGGAAATATGCGAGTGCTCGGCGCGCATGGTCGTAAACGAGGTCAGTATGAAGATGGAGCAGGAGCGCATATACGACATTATAAACTCGCTGAAGAAGCTGTTGTGATAAATTTATATAGGAGAGAGATATATGCTTTCTGGTTGTTGTTTTTCAGAAAATGATTATTGATAATTATTATAAATAAATAGATTAATATGAATGGATGTGTGTATGATGAAGATTGTTAATTTGGATGAAACTGTTAGAAAGACGATTCTCGGCGAGCTGTCGGGGAGAAGTCACACGGGCGGCGACGACGAATACTCGAAAGCGGTCGCTGAGATTCTTGCCGATGTCAGGACGCGAGGGGATGCAGCCGTGTTCGAATACACGAAGCGTTTTGACGGGGCGGATATTGATGAGACTAACTTTGTGGTGACAAAAGAGGAGATTGACGAGGCTTATAATCTCGTAGAGGATGATTTCGTCGGGTTAATCAGAGATTCCATTCATAATATAAAAGATTTTCATTCGAGGCAGGTAAGACAGACGTTTATTCACGACACTACGGACGGAATTATTGTCGGGCAGAGAATTATTCCGCTTGAGACGGTCGGTCTGTACGTTCCGGGCGGTAAGGCGGCGTATCCGTCGTCGGTACTTATGAACGCGGTTCCCGCTAAGGTTGCCGGAGTAAAATGCATTCAGATGGCGACTCCCGCCGGAAAGGACGGAAAAATTAATCCCAATACGCTTGTTGCCGCCAACGAAGCCGGAGTCGACGTCATATACAAGATGGGCGGCGCGCAGGCCATCGGCGCATTTGCTTACGGGACTGACACGGTTCAAAAAACAGATAAAATATGCGGTCCCGGAAATATATATGTCGCGCTCGCAAAAAAAGCTGTGTACGGACATGTGAGTATCGATTCCATTGCCGGGCCGAGCGAGATACTGGTTCTCGCGGACGGGACGGCCAACGCAAAATTTGTTGCGGCAGATCTTCTTTCGCAGGCGGAGCATGACGAGATGGCTTCGGCGATTCTTGTTACGACGAGCAGAAAGCTTGCGGATGAGGTGTCGGAGTGGATTGACAGGTTTGTAAAAAAGCTTGAGAGAAAAGAGATCATTCAGAAGTCGCTTGACAGATACTGTTATCTTATCGTATGCGGGGAAATGGAACAGGCGGTCGGAATGGTGAACGATATTGCGTCGGAGCACTTGGAGATTATAACAAAAGACGCATTTAACATAATGACGAAGATAAAAAATGCGGGCGCAATCTTCCTCGGCGAATACAGCAGCGAGCCTCTGGGAGATTATTTTGCAGGACCGAACCACGTGCTTCCCACAAACGGAACCGCGAGATTCTTCTCGCCGCTCGGAATTGATGATTTTATAAAGAAGACCAATATAATATCTTACTCAAAGGAGGCGCTTGCGCCGGTTTACAAAAAGATTGCCGGTTTTGCAAACGCCGAGGGGCTTACGGCTCACGCGAATTCAATCAACGTCAGATTTGAGTGACGTGATTCTGCTGATACAAATTGTGCAAAGACATGCCTATATATTTGACAAATATTTGATAACTATATATACTAAACGTCAGATAAATCTGTCGCTCAATACGATATTTATGAATCAGTTTTTTGCTAGGAGGAAAAGTCATGCAAAAGTATGGACTTAATGAATTAAGAGAGATGTTTTTGGACTTTTTTGAAAAGAAAGGTCATCTGAGAATGAAAAGTTTTTCGCTCATTCCCAATAATGATAAGAGTCTTTTGCTTATCAATTCCGGTATGGCGCCTTTGAAGCCTTATTTTACGGGACAGGAAGTTCCACCGAGAAAGCGGGTCACTACATGTCAGAAGTGTATTCGTACGGGTGATATTGAGAATGTTGGAAAGACGGCGAGACACGGGACCTTTTTTGAGATGCTTGGTAATTTCTCGTTTGGAGATTATTTCAAAACCGAGGCGATAGAATGGTCATGGGAGTTTCTAACGGAAGTTGTGGGGCTTCCGGCCGACAGACTCTATCCGTCCGTTTATGTGGAGGATGACGAGGCGTTTGAGATTTGGAATAAAAAAATAGGAATTGCAAAAGACAGAATATTCAAGTTAGGAAAAGAGGACAATTTTTGGGAGCACGGTTCCGGTCCATGCGGCCCGTCCTCGGAAATATATTATGACCGCGGTGAAAAATATGGCTGCGGGAAACCGGGATGCACGGTCGGATGCGAATGCGACAGATACATTGAGGTATGGAATAATGTGTTTTCACAGTTTGATAATGACGGAAACGGTAATTACACGGAGTTAATCCAGAAAAATATAGATACGGGAATGGGGCTTGAGCGTCTTGCGACGGTCGTACAGGACGTCGATTCTATATTTGACGTCGATACGGTCAAGGCAATCCGCGACAAAGTATGCGATGTAGCCGGAGTAAAATATATGGAAAATCCTAAGACTGACGTTTCAATCAGGCTTATTACCGACCATATCCGATCGGTTACATTTATGATATCGGACGGAATCATGCCGTCGAACGAGGGAAGGGGATATGTACTTCGAAGGCTTCTAAGACGCGCGGCAAGACACGGCAGGCTTCTTGCCATTAAAGATAACTTCCTGACGGATATATGCGAGGTTGTCATACGTGAATCTGAGAGCGCATACCCTGAGCTTCCTGAGAAAAAAGACTATATATTTAAGGTCATAAAAACCGAGGAAGACAACTTCAATAAAACAATCGACCAGGGTCTTAATATACTTGCCGATATGACGTGCGGGCTTGAAAAGGCCGGAAAGAAAATTCTTTCCGGGGAGGACGCGTTCAAGTTATATGACACATATGGATTTCCAATCGACCTTACGAAAGAGATACTTATTGAAAAGGGATTTGACGTCGACGAGGAAGGCTTCCAATCCGCTATGGACGTTCAGCGAAAGACGGCCCGCAATGCGCGTGAGGAAAGTAACTTCATGGGCGCGGATGTGACGGTATACCAGTCGATAGACGCTAACATATCGTCAGAATTTGTCGGTTATGACAATTATACATTTGATTCGGTAGTGACGGTTCTTACGACGAATACGGAGATTGCGGACTCGCTTTCCGAGGGAATGTACGGAACGGTTATAACCGAAAAATCCCCGTTCTATGCTACGATGGGAGGACAGTGCGCCGACATCGGACTGATTGAGACGGATACTGCTGTTTTCAGGGTTGAAGATACCGTTAAAATTAACGGCGACAAGATTGGACACTACGGAAAGGTTGTACAGGGCACGCTGTCGATGGGAGAGAGCGTGAGGCTTACCATTGACAAGGCTAACCGTATTCTCACCGCAAAGAATCACAGCGCAACCCACCTTTTGCAGAAAGCTCTAAAGATAGTGCTTGGAAATCATGTACAGCAGGCGGGTTCTATGGTTGACTCGTCAAAGCTCAGGTTTGACTTTACGCATTTTTCTCCGGTAACGCCTGAGGAGATAAAACTGATAGAGAATGTTGTCAATGAAATGATATCTAAAAATCTTTCGGTTGACACAAAAGAGATGGATATAGACGAGGCCAGAAAGACGGGAGCCACAGCGCTGTTTGGCGAAAAATACGGCGATACCGTAAGAGTTGTAAGTATGGGAGACTTCAGCATAGAGCTGTGTGGTGGAACGCATGTATCCGAGACGGGTACTATTCGTGCGTTTAAGATAATATCTGAGAGTGGTATTGCGTCAGGAGTGAGAAGAATTGAGGCGCTTACCGATAAGGCCGTATTTGATTATTACAGTGAGATTGAGGACAGGCTTAACAGTGTGGCGGCGGCATTAAAGGCGGATTCCTCTAATGTTATCAAGAAGGCGGAGACTCTTAATGAGGAACTTCGCGCTCTGCGCTCTGAAAACGAGAGCCTTAAAATGAAGCTTATTAACAGCTCGCTTGATAATACGATGAAAAATGCACAGGATATAAACGGAGTGTCGTATATTCCGGTTAAGCTTGAGGGCGCCGATATGAACTCTATAAGGAACACTGCCGATTCAATCAAGGAAAAATCAGGCGACTGTGTAATTGTCATCGCGTCAGTAGCCGACGAAAAAGTAAACCTGCTCACAATGGCGTCAGACGGAGCCGTAAAGAAAGGGGCGCATGCCGGAAACCTGATTAAGTCCATTGCGTCAATTGTCGGCGGAGGCGGAGGCGGACGCCCGAACATGGCTCAGGCCGGAGGAAAAGACCCGGCGGGAGTAGACAGGGCGCTTGATGAGGCTGCAAAGGTTCTGGCAGGGCAGTTATCATAAGATGTGAGAATATAAAAACTAATTTCATCTAATTTAAGAAAAATTTTCCTTGACGTATATATTATATATGTTATAATTTTAATTGTGCAAAATAAACCCAAACAGTTGTATTTAGCACAATCTACAACTGGAGGGAGGTTAGGTGTGAGACTATGTCAAATGTAATAGTAAAAGAAAACGAGACATTAGATAGCGCTTTACGTCGTTTCAAGAGAAATTGTGCAAAGGCAGGAATCCAGCAGGAGATTCGTAAAAGAGAACATTACGAAAAGCCAAGCGTAAGACGTAAGAAGAAATCTGAAGCAGCTCGCAAACGTAAGTATAAATAATTATATTGTGCTGTTTAGGCCTGATACTTTAAGTATCGGGTCTTTTTTTATAGAATAGAAAACTGCTTAGCAATTTCCCATTATATAAAAAGCGCTTGGCGCCGAGATTCTTTTTCAGCGCATGCGTTCATATACTTAAATGATATTATTTTTGCAGGTATGTGTAATGGCTAGTAAAATGTCAGGATATGTGACAAATAAGCTTGGTATATCGCCGGATATAATTGATGGCGGAAGCATAATTAAAATATATGGCAGGGAATACGTAGTAATTGAGAATTATAAAAGTATAATTGAATATACAAAGGATATGATAAGGCTTCAGGGGAAGAGGGGCCGGATATCTGTAAAGGGCAGTAATCTGTGCATAGCATTCTATACGGAGACAGATATGCGCATTGACGGCAATATTACAGATGTAATTCTTAATGATTAATAATCGGGGGTTATGACTATTGCTGACCAGAATAATAAGATGGCTCAGGGGATATCTTCTTGTGGAAGTTTACAAAGGTTCTCCTGAAAGATTTTTCAACCTGTGCAGGCATAGGGGCGTATATGTCTGGAATATTGTAAAGATTGACAGTACATATACGTTTTGTATTCTATTAAAGGATTATCTTAATCTAAATGAAACCGCGCATAAGTGCAGGACGTATCCTAAAATACTTCGCAGGACCGGCCTGCCGTTCAATGTCAAGGCGGTACTGTCTATAAGGACGCTGTTGCCGTGTTTTGCTCTTTTTATGGCAACTTTACTATATTTGTCGGGGTTTGTGTGGAGCATCAACGTATCGGGGCAGCACAGATATACAAAAGAGGCCCTCACTGAATATCTTGAGACAATCGGCGTTAAAAAGTATATGCGGAAAAATAAGCTTGACGCGGATATGGTTGAAAAGACAATCCGAAACCAGTATAAAGATATAGGATGGGTTTCCGTGTCGCTTGTCGGAACGAATATATATGTAAAAATACTGGAATCTGATATGCCGGACGTACAGTCCGAGGAAAAAATCAATTCAAACATTATCGCATCGGACGACGGCGTTGTAAAATCAATCATTACAAGAACGGGGACTCCGAAAGTAAAGCCCGGTGATAAAGTGGAAAAGGGACAGGTGCTTGTAAGCGGTATAGTGGAGCTGCATGACGACAGCGGCGAGGTGTATCAGAAACTGCCTGTAATGGCTGACGCTGATATCGTGCTTCAGGTCAGGCAGGATTACGCAGATTCATTTCCACTGATTCATGAGGAGAAGCAGTACACGGGCAGGACACAGTCGGATTACACAATATGTTGTAATAATAATATGATTTTTGTTGAAAATATACTAAATAAATTGGAAACTTTTGAAAAGTATGATATAATAACTGAGGATGTGTGCGAAGGTTTGCTCCATAAAAAAACATATTATGAGTATGAGATTACAGGTAAGACATATACTAATGATAAGGCTGCCGAGATAGCTGCTTATAACCTTAAAAAATATATGGCGTCACTGGCTGAAAATGATATTATTATTAAAGACAGAAAAGTAACTGCCGGTATTGAAAACGGGGTATGTACGTCAAGCGGATGGCTTGATATGCTTGTTCCCCAAAAGGAAAGAAGCTTAATAACAGATAAGGACTGGAGTGTGGATACAGATAATGGGCACGATGGAGATGATAGTTGAAATACCTAAGAATCACGAGAGTGATATATTTGGGGAATATGATTCAAATATAAAAATGATTGAAAAAGCTTTTGGAATCACAATTATAGCGAGAAACGGCGAGTGTAAGATGATTGGAAGCAAAAGGGCCGTCGAGAAAGCGTCCAGGGTAATGAAGCAGCTTACCGGTATTGCGGTCAGGGGAAGCGCGGTCACAGACCAGACAGTTGGCTACGCAATATCGCTTGAGATGGAACATGACAACACCGTAATTGCGGAGCTTGATTCAAAGGTTATATGTACGACAATTTCAGGAACGCCAATAAAGCCTAAAACGTCGGGTCAGGAAAAATATATAAATGAAATGAAAGACAAAATGATTGTGTTTGGTATAGGTCCGGCGGGAACTGGCAAGACTTATCTTGCGATGGCAATGGCGATAAAGGCATTCAAAAATAATGAGGTAAACAAAATAATACTTACGCGTCCGGCCATAGAGGCGGGGGAAAAGCTAGGTTTCCTCCCGGGGGATTTGCAAAGCAAGGTCGACCCCTACTTAAGGCCTTTGTATGACGCGCTTTATCAGATAATGGGAGCGGAGAGTTTTATGCGCAATATGGAAAAGGGCGCCATAGAGGTTGCGCCGCTCGCATATATGAGGGGAAGGACGCTCGACAATGCCTATATTATTCTTGACGAGGCGCAGAATACGACGCCTGCCCAGATGAAGATGTTTCTGACTCGAATCGGGTACGGTTCAAAAGTTGTCGTAACAGGCGACCTTACGCAGAAGGACCTTCCGACCAATGCGGTTTCGGGACTTGAACAGAGTGTGAAAATATTAAAGAAAGTCGAAGGTATCGGATTCAGTTACCTTACGTCAAAGGATGTTGTAAGGCACCCCCTCGTACAGAGGATTGTCAAGGCGTATGACGAATATGAAAATAAACTGCAGGCAAAAAGCAGAAGGGTCCGTAACGGGTCTGCAGATAAAAAAAATTCCCAGTGAACAGGTAAACGAGGACTTTGATTTTTTAGAAATGGGTTGGTTAATACGATATACTATGATAATGAATGTGAAAAAGAATTTGGAGACGGCATATGTACGAGGGAGCTTGCCCAGACGCTTCTTGCGACTGCCGCGGCTGTGCTTGGATGCGGATATGAGTGCGAGTGCAGCCTGCTTATCACTACAGCCGAATCCATACGCCGTATGAATTATGAGACAAGAGGGATCGACAGGCCGACGGATGTACTGTCGTTTCCGGTTATTGATTTTAAAACCCCATGCGATTACGGCTGTATTGATGAAAATGACTATTCGATATTTAATCCAGATACAGGCATGCTTATGTTAGGCGACATAGTTATATGCCGCGACAAAGTATTCAGCCAGGCGGAGGAATACGGACATACCGTAAAGAGGGAACTTGCATTTCTTATAGTACATAGTATACTGCATTTGTTTGGGTATGACCATGTAGATGATAGTCAGAGACATGAAATGGAAGAGATGCAGAGGACTATACTTAATAAGTTAAATATTACAAAAATCCACGGAGGATGAACTATGAAAAAAATGAAACTTTTACTTACCCTGGCTATTGTAACTGCCTTTATGGCGGGATGTGGAGGCTCTGACGAGGATGAAACGCCTACGCCGGCTCCTGTACAGACAGTAAGCCCCACGCCTGAGCCGGAACCCACACCGGAACCTACGCCTGTACCGGAACCTACGGTTGACCCGCATGAAGGACAGGCCTTAAGCAAGCTTACCGGAGAGTATATACCGGAAAAAAAGGCAAATAGAAGACCATATGCCATGATGATAAACAATATAGAGTATGCCGCGCGTTTCCAGAGCGGGGTGTCGCAGGCGGCAATTCTTTACGAAGCGAAGGTCGAGGGCGGTATCACGCGTCTTATGGCTATATTTGAAGATATCAGCAAACTTTCGAAAATAGGTTCCGCAAGAAGCGCCAGACACTATTATGTAAGCGTTGCAGATGAATATGACGCAATATATGTACATTTCGGCCATACGAAATTTGCAACGGCAAAGATAGCAAAGCTTGGCGTTGACAATATAAGCGGGCTTTCGGGCGTGGGCGGAAAAGTATTTTACAGGGATAATAGCATATCCGCCCCGCACAATGCGTTTACAAGCGAGAAGGGCCTTTTGGAGGGAAGAAAGACGCTGAAATACAGAAAGAACTATAAAGACGGCTTTGAGGGGCATTTTAAATTCTATGAGGCGGATACCGACCTCCAGAGCGAAAAAATAGCAAATAAAGTGACGGTCAAGTTCTCGGGATACGCTTCTCCGTATTTTATATACAATGCGGACGACAAGGTGTATTACAGACACCAGTATGGCAAAGAGCATATGGATGTTGCAAAAAATAAACAGCTCTCATTTAAAAACCTCATTATACAGAAAGTTGACGACGAGCCGATTGTTCCCGGACATAGGAAAGATTACAGGACTATTAATTTTGAAAAGGCAACCGGCAAGGGATGGTATATTACGAACGGAAAGGCCATAAAGATAACATGGAAGAAAAATGAGTCAAAAGGATTCATGAAATACTATCATGAGGATGGCACGGAACTTGTAATAAATCCGGGTAAGACTTATGTCGCGCTTTTCCCGGACGAGGATTCAAAACTAACGATATCTGACAAGAAAAAGTAAACTTATATGCCAATATTTACGGCATCAACGTGAAGGAATTATTATATGTCTGCAAAGAAAGCAAAAGGTGACAATTATATAAAGCAGGGAAGCATACTGGCAGGTGCATCCCTGCTTGTACGCATAATTGGAATGTTGTACCGTTTCCCAATGTCGAATATTATTGGCGAAGAAGGGAACGGTATTTATTCCGTTGCATTTGAGATATATGATGTAATGCTTATTATATCGTCATACAGCCTGCCCCTTGCGATTTCAAAGCTGATTTCAGCGAAGCGTGTTCGGAGGGAGCACAGAAATATACTGCGCATATTCAGATGTTCAATGATATTTGCACTTGTTTCAGGCGGCATTGCAGCATTAGTACTGTTTTTTGGCGCTGGTTTCTTTGAAAAAAATATTGCAGGCGGCAAATATACCGGACTGCATCTTCCTCTCAGGGTTCTTGCACCCACCGTGTTCATTGTCGCGGTTATGGGGGTTCTAAGAGGCGTGTATCAGGGCAAGGGTTCCATGATACCTACCGCTATATCACAGATAATTGAGCAGGTAGTAAATGCCTTTGTCAGCATATATGCGGCATATTCGCTTATACAGGCGCATAATTTGTCTGCTGAGATAGCCGGCTGGGGCGCGGCCGGTGGAACGATGGGAACACTTTTTGGCGCTGTTTCGGGCCTTGTATTCCTTTTATTTGTATACATAATATATAAACCGGTTCTTTCAAAGATGGCCAGAAAAGATACCACTGGAGAGAAAGATTCCTATACGTATATATATAAGATGATACTATTTACGTCGGTGCCTATCATACTGAGCCAGACAGTGTACCAGATAAGCGGAATCATTGATTATTCCATATTCGGAAGCCTTCAGTCGTCGAGAGGGCTCAGCGATGTCGCTGTAAAGACTGCAACAGGCTTGTATAGTACGAAGTACCGTCTTTTAATCAGCGTACCGATTGCAATAGCGACGGCAATGTCGTCTTCAATACTGCCGAGCGTGGTCGCATCATATGAAATTGGGGATACGAATGGGCTCAATTCAAAGATAAGCCTTGGCCTGAAGTTCAACCTTTTGATTGCGTTTCCATGTTTTGCCGGGCTTTCGGTACTTGCGCAGCCGATTCTTAAGATGCTATATCCGTCGCAGGATTATGTTACCGGCGGGTATCTGCTCACGATAGGCGGGATTGCGGTAGTATTTTATGCAATATCGAACATAACGGGAGCCGTCCTGCAGGGGATAAATAAAATGCGGCTGCCGGTCATTCATTCGGCAATCGCGCTTGGCGTACATATAGCCGTGGTAGTAATACTGCTTTATGCTACAGACATGGGTATACTTGCGTTAGTCGTTGGCAATATCGTGTTTCCGGCAGTAACAGGTCTGTTAAATATGATATCCATATACAAGTATACGACGTACAGGCAGGAGTATTCCCGTACATTTGGAGTACCGATAATAGCATCGGCGGTAATGAGCGCGGCATGTTTTGCCGTGTATTATGGAATAAGCAGTGTCTGGCCGCATAACACAATACTGGTCATGCTGGCTGTGGCGGCTGCAGTAGTTGTATATTTTGCAATGTATTTTATTTTGGGCGGAGCAACGAAAGAGGAGATATACGAATTCCCAATGGGAGCGCGTATTGTAAGGCTTGCCTCGAAGTTTCATCTTATATAAGGCCGGTCGTGAACAAAGAATGTCGCTTGCGACATTCTCCGCGCCGAGCGCGTGCTGCGAATGCAACTAACTACATATCGCGCGAGTGCGCATCCTTAGCGGAGCGCTTTTTATATAATAGGAAAAGGGGCTGTTGGATTGAACCGCTCCCCGTCAAGTAGACAATTAAAAAAATAAAAATCTTTTCTGCCAGTAGGTGTTTCCTGCTGGCAGTTTTATGCCACTTTTAAATACATCTCATGTTTTTCCATTGGTGTTA
>JAAVXK010000013.1 GCA_022790615.1 Lachnospiraceae bacterium | reverse complement strand
TTGTTTTGAGCTGAAAAATAGCCGTCCTGCACAGATTAAAACCTGTAGGACAGCTATTTTGCGTTTTAATATTCATGATTGGAGAGTAACCATTATGCCAGCTGCAACCGCTTTTCTAACTCAAGCACTTGTTCCAAAGTAAGCCCGGAATACACCGCGACTTTTTCCAATGGCAGGCCTCCATCTTCTATCATTCTCACTGCGGAATCTATTTTTGCCTGTTCCACACCCTGCTCAATACCCTGCTCATATTTTTCCTGATAATGCATCTGCAAAGTCATATAATCCAACCTCCACTTCTCATTCTTTCTGACAGACTGTACCGCTTTATCTAATTCTCTGGTAAAGTCATCCTCCGGCTCTTTACCGTCAATAAAATTAAGCAGCTTTTTCACTTCCGGTGTAACATCATCCATTGTACCCTTCGTGTTTAAAATAATCTTTGTTGTCTTATCCCCAAGACCTAATTCGGGATTCTGAATACAGCGGTTTTCAAAAGTATATATATGCCTTCTCCACTCCGTTCCGGTCCGTGCTAAGCAGACATCCACCGGATGTCTAGCACCCCTCGCCAAACAAATCAAACGTACACACAAAAATTACAAAGCTTCGTTTCAAATCTTTGTAGTTATCCCCCTTTTCCAAGATATTCAAGTCAATCATCCCCTGATAATATCTTGTTCTCATAGGAATATTTCTATTTTCTGTAGTCTGCATCTCGATATTATATACAGTATCTTTTCCATCCTCCACATAAATATCCAGGCGTACGCTTTTTGCATCTGCCGAAATATCTATCGTCTCCTGCGATTTAGGATATTCAATATACGATATCTTTATGCCCAGAATCCGTTCCAAAAAAGGCTTGCAAAACTTCGGGTCTCTCATAATAACACTAAACATAAAGTCATCTTTTATCTGCAGTTCATCAAAGGTTTTCTCCATAATAATGATACCTCCTCTTTAACCTTATTATAATATGCGTCTAAACGGTTGACAAGCACTACTTCTAACAAGACATAAAACATGCATATTCTCCGACTATATATTACATTCATAAAAGTTATTCTAATTGGCCTGATTCATGCAGGCTTTTTATTGCCCGTTGCGGCATACAATGCTTAATACCAAAACATATGAACTCATATCAAATTGACGGAAGTATAATAATTGTTTTACTGTAGATTAGGAAAAAACACCCGGACAACAGTTTATCCATGCAAGGATAATTATATGCCATCCAGGTGTTTTTAAAATAGTTAATAGCCAAAATTTAATAGTTTTAAATCATTCATATATTGGTATCACATATGTTACCTTATTTTACTTTACCCTTGAATCCTCCATTTTTAAACAACTTTTTATAAGAAGCTTTGTTTTTCTTTGGAACAGAAGCCTTCGCGGATTTAGGCACGTTGTTAAACGCTTTTTTCCCAACAGACTTAATATTAGCACTCTTAACTTTAATATTTTTTAATTTTTTACACCCACTAAATACTTTGGGTGAAATAGAAGTGACTTTAAACGTATACCCGTCAATCTTAACAGAAGCCACAATTGTAATGCTCTTTACTTTCTTATTCTTAATGCCTGCTACGCAAACCGTACCATTTTTTTCAGCGGACTTGGTAATTTTATATTTTACTCCGCCCACTGTAACAGTTTGTCCCTTTGCGGGAATTGTTTTCACAGAACTGCCAGTGTCAATACCATTTCCCAAATTATTGACAATTCCTGTGTTACCGGTGATATTGTTGTTGCCTGAACTATTGACGATTCCTGAATTACCGGCGCCATTACCGTTTCCTGAACCGTTGACAATTCCTGAGTTGCCGGCGCCATTGCCATTTCCTGAACTGCCATTAATGTCCGTCTGGATTACGTTGACTGTAACTGCTATATCTTCTGCCGAAGTATAATTCGTCGTTTTTCCACTTCTGACCGTAATAGTTGTCATTCCAACAGATATACCGGTTACCATACCGACAGCATCTACCTTTGCAACAGATGGGTCTGCACTAATATATGTAATGAGTGTTTCTTCGTCCGTTGCGTTGGAAGAACAATTTAACTGAGCTGTCTTTTCACCGGAAAGATCTATCGTAATTTCCTTCGTTCCTTCAAGAACCTGCTGCTTACGCAATGACGGCAGGCAGCCCACGCTTGGAAGGGAAACTTCCGGAGCTTCTGCAAGCGGTTTGCAGGTAATAGAATTTTCTTTTGCAAAGGTGGCTGCAGCGCTGTTTTCGTCTGCATAAATTATAAAATCTGCCGACAAATCATTCATTGCATTCTTTGCTATAACCTCGACTGACGCAGGAATAACCAGACTCTTCAATCCGCTATTTGCGAAAATATACTCCGGAATACTTGTTACACCGTCGTCGAGCGCCATATCTGTTATGCTTGTAAGATTGTTAAAGGGACTTCGACTTCTCCACAATCCTGTGATTTCTTTCAGACTGTTTTGAAAGCGCACTTTCGACAGCGTTTCACATCCTTCAAAAGCAGAATATCCCATGGTTTCCAAATATTTAGGCAGGGTTATTTCTGCCAGTCTGCTGCATCCCATAAATGCCTCTTCGCCGATTGCTTCCACATCATCAGGAAGAGATATTCCCGTCAGAGAGGAGCAGCCATTAAATGCGCCAACTCCTATTATGCGAACGGTGGCCGGTATATCAATTGAAGTGATAAAGTCGCATCCGCTGAATAGATAATCCGGAATTTTTTTCATTCCATCCTGCAATTTAATATCTGTCAGCCTGCTACACTGGCTGAAAATACCTCTCGTATTCCAAAGTTCTGTAATGCTTTCAAGAGATACAGGGATTGTAACGGACTGCATACTCTGGCAGTTTTTGAAAGCGTCATATCCAATAGTTTTAATCCCCTCCGGCAGTATGACGGAGGCTATCCTTGTACAGTCCAGAAATGCCTCGCTTCCAATATTTATCAAACTCTTGGGTAAATTGATTTCTGTAAGAGAAGAACATCCTTCAAATGCCTTATTGCCAATCTCAGTAACTGTGTCCGGAATTGAGATAGCTTTGAGATAATCACATCCGCCAAACAGACCAGCACCTATACGAGTAACACCTGTGTTAAAAGTAATATCGCTTAAAGACGTACATTCCATAAAAGGGCTTCGAGTCCATAATCCTTCCACATCTCCCAAGGAAGCCGGTATCGTAACTTTGGTTAATAAAGTACATTTAGAAAAAGACTCATATTCGAGAGTCTCTATGCCTTCCGTCAGGTTGAGTTCCGTCAGCGCCGTATTGGTAAAAGCATGAACTCCTATTTTCTTTAAAGAAGACGGGAAAACAATCTCCTTAAGTTTGGTACATTGTGCAAAAGCTGATGTTTTTATTTCAGTAAGTGTCGCAGGAAAGTCGATAGACTCTATATAGTCGCATTCATTAAAAAGCCCGTTTGCAATGACTGTAGTTCCTTCTGCAAAGGTAATATTTTTAAGGTTAATACAACCCCGAAATGGACTGTAATTCCATGACCCACCATCAACATTAGTTAATGATGCCGGAATCTTAATGGACGAAAGAGACGTACAATTCCTAAAAGCATCACTCGAAATAGTCTGCAACGTAGAAGGCAGCATTACAGAATTAAGATTAGAGCAACCAGAAAATATTGTTCCGCTAATCTTTTTTATGTTCTTTCCAAAAGATACAGAAGTCAGTGTCTTCTTTCCCTCAAAAGATGCGTCTTTACCAAGACTGATTGCGGTTACGGGATATTCCAGACCGTTATATGTAACAGAATCCGGTGTGGTGAAAGCCGCAACCGACGTGTCTGGTACTCCAATAATTTGAACTTCCAAATTGTTGTTGATTATTTCATAAGTAAAACCGTCAACTTCAAATTTATCACCGTTAGCAGCCGACACTTCCGTCGAAGGTAATAATGGCAGCTGGCTCAATATCAGTGAAATTGTCACAAATAGATAAAATTTCTTCAGTTTTTTCATGCGTCTTCTCCTTATTGTATAATATTTGGCTTAAACATGTTATTAATTTTACACTGATTTGTTTTCTTTGTAAAGTGCCTTTTATATAAGAATGCTTGAGTACTTACTATTACTCAAGATATTTCTTCCGGACAAACCCAACCGCACCATTATACTCAACCTTGGCATACCAAAGCTTCTTATACAGCACATTGACTTTCTTATTATATGGAATCTTTTTAAGAACAACTTCCTTGGACGTATTCTTAAAAAGCCTTAGCCCCTTCTCCCTTGTCGCCCTTGCCGTCCAAACATTTTACTCCTTATCCGTATCATCATCGGAATCATTATCCATGTCCCTTTTCTGCTTCATTGCTTTCCGTTGCGCCATAAGAACTCTTGCCGCGGCATCATGTATCTGTTTGTGTCTGCACGCATACTCCTCAGGCGTGAGCTTCGGATGATTCACCTTTACATGATATCCGGGTCCGTCAAATACCTGCGTGTATGCAATTTCTTCCTTACTTTGTCTCATGGTGTTCCTCCATACATTCAGTCCCTTTAATATATGTTGGTACAATTTGTACTCTTAACCTGTTACCAAACTTTTGTTAAATATAATTTCCTACCTAACCTTTTTATAAGTCCAAATCAATACCTTCCATAACCGCCTTTGCCTCAAGCACGGCAATGCAATCAGTGTGCCTTGTATTAAATATAAGTAAAGAATAAATGGCATCATACTGGTACAGAACAATATACGCTAAATCCAACACCTCAGTTTCAGACGATTTGGCCGCAACTGCTGCCACTGTTCCTAAGGCTAAAGTAGCATATATAAACGTCACTCCAATTTTGTACAAGGCATGGACTTATCTGTCTCCAAAAACAACCTGTACAGAAAAAGTCTCATATCTTCATTTATTGCATACTAAGAAGAACTGTCTGAGTAGACAGCCCTCTTTTTTGACTGTTGATACCTTTTATTAGTATAGTTTATGAATTATCATCCACAGTATTTCATTGCAGACTTCGCACTGCCTTCCACTCAACGGACACGTCAGAATAACGCTTTCTTTAAGCATCTTATAAACCTGTCTTATGTGTTCACGGGATTCTATGTGTCGATAAAGAGTCGACAAAAACTGCAAATTACTCGGCCGTCTTGACGAATAGCAGGTATCAAATATTTTCTCAATTGCCTCCCTGTTATTTTCATCTTTCCAAATCATTTCAATAACCTTGCGTATGTTTTTCTCCACACATGACGCCGAAGTATTATATTGTCTGGCTATTTCCGGATAAAGTATTTTTGTGACCGGCGTATATGATGCTGCGTTCTCATGAATAAAGGACATGCCTGATATTATAAAGTCACAGCCCTTATACAAACCGTTTATTCCAAGCTCCCTTAACACTTCTGCCGCTTGTTTTTCATAGTTCATATGTATCATCTCCAATGCATTTTATTAAGATAATCTATATATTACGATACTAAGGTAGATTAATAAAAAATCGTCTATTTTATACTTATCAACAAAACTGGAACGTAAAAAGGGAGCCGTCTTTGTAACAACTCCCTGAACAAGCTTTAGAACTTTTAGATGGTTTTGGCATTAATTTATTTGATGCCATAAATAATGAACCGTAACAAGAGATTTTTCCTGGAAATTACAGACCTCTTTTTTGACTCTTAATATAACTTATTGATACATATGGTACAATGCCATGTACAGTATTTCTTTACAGGACTCGCATTGTCTGCCGTTTGACGAACACGTATAGACAAAACTGTCTTTATACATGTCGTAAACCTGCCTCATGAATTCACCAGATTCTATGTGTCGATAAAGGGACATCAAAAACTGCAGATTACTCGGCCGTCTTGACGAATGGCGGGTATCAAATATTTTGTCAATTATCTCCCTGTTATTTTCATACTTCCAAATCGTTTCAATAACCATGCGTATGTTTTTCTCTACACATGATGTCGAAGTATTATATTGTCTGGCTATTTCCGGATAAAGTATTTTTGTGACCGGCGTATAAGATGCTGTGTTCTCATGAATAAAGGACATGCCTGATGTAATAAAGTCACAGCCCTTATACAAGCCGTTTACTCCAAGCCGCCTTAAAATATCTGCTGTTTGCTTTTCACATGCCATATGTATCATCCCCCGTACATTAATAATAAGATAATCTATATATTATGATGTTAAAATATTTTATGGAAAATGACAATTCATATATTTCGACATTTATCGACGAAGTCATAATGTCCGCCTGTTTACAATCTATCCGTCTGCTATACAGCCTTAATTTTCCATGCTTTAATGGTTCAGGCTTTCCTATACCCTGCATTGCTCTGTTTCATTTTATACTTTCCTAAACTCTACAAATTGACAATGTATACTTTTTGTAGTAGAATATGCAAAAAAGGAGGTACATCATGGCAACTACTACACCGACACAAATCAGAATAGAAAAAAACACAAAAAAACAGGCTGTAGAACTTTTGGAGGGTTTGGGAATTAATTTATCCGATGCCGTCAATATGTTTCTTAAGCAGGTTATATTACAAAACGGAATTCCCTTTGAAGTAAAATATCCGGAATACAAGTCTGAGGTAAGTGAAGATATGGAGGATTTGAATACATGAAATACGAATTAATCCTTACAAAGAAGTTGAAAAATCAACCATCAATCGCGGATTTGATATTACATTAATATGTATTAAATCAAATAATATGGGCTTACAATAGTATTGAATAAAAGGAGAGTATTTTTTATGAGCGAAAAAGAACTTGCACAAAAACTTCTTGACAAAGTCCCAAAAGATAAAATGGAATACGTTATAGCGTACCTTCAGGAAATAACATCTGATGAACATGAGGATGATGTATTCTGTGAAAAGCTTCTTGAAGATTATCTCAGCTCCTCTGATGAAGATAAAAGCACTGAGTATACTCTTGATGAGTGTATAAAGGAATGGGGGCTTAATTGAGTGTATAATGTAATACTTAAGAAAAAAGCAAAAAAATTCATTGACAGACTTCCTCTCAATGACAAACAACGTATTGTTGATGCTATACAGCTATTGCCCTTTATGGGAGACATCAAACCGGTACATGGATATGACAAATATATGCGGCTGAGGATTGGTGATTATCGTATTATATATACTGTTGATAACGATATTTTAACAATTTATGTATTAGATGCCGGCAACCGTGGAGAAATATACAAACGATACTGAATCAAATAACAGCAAATCAAGACATATCAGTCAGGAATAGAATTTATAATTAAATTTCATTTAGAAAGTGAGGACATTAATCATGAGTAACAAAGAAAGAGCTATACAACTCTTAGATGGTATCCCTGAGAATAAATTGGTTTTTGTTATAGATATGTTGGAAAATTTAAAAGCATATGCAGGCGAGGAAATAGAACCTGACGACTGGGATTTACAAATGATAGAGCGTGCAGGAAAGGAAAACGATGGTCACGGAGTGCCTGTAGAAGTACTCGCGGATGAGTTGGGTATAACATTATGAAATATAAAATCTTCATCCAAAAATCAGCAGAAAAATTTTTAAAAAAACAAAACAGGAAAACACAGGAAAGATTATTAGATGCAATATACAAATTGCCACAAGGGACAGACATAAAAAAATTACATGGCCATGATATGTATAGAATGAGAATTGGAAATGTAAGAATTTTATATACTATTGATGATGTAATAAGTATAATCTCCGTAGAAGACATAGACAATCGGGGAGACGTGTACAAAAGATATTAAACGGATTTATCAAATGCCCGCATATTCCCAAAGAAGAACCCCAACCCAAATAACAGCCAAAAAGCCGCCCGATACAAGGAGATATAATATGTCTGATTATTCTTACCAATTCAAAAAAGAGGAGGTACTTGTGTACCTCCGCAAATCACGCTCGGACGACGTCACCATGACCGTTGAGGAAGTACTCGCCAAGCATGAGTCGATACTTGGTGAATGGGCCGTCCGCAACATGGGCGGCGCCGTTCCCGAAGCCAACATATACCGTGAGGTTGCATCAGGCGAGACAATCAAAGACCGTCCCGAGATTCAAAAACTTTTGAAAGCAATAGAGTCACCCGCCGTTTCGGCGGTACTGGTCGTGGAAGTGCAGCGTCTCAGCAGGGGAGACCTTGAGGACTGCGGACGCCTCATCAAACTTTTTTGGCATACGGACACAATGATAATCACTCCGCAAAAGACTTATGACCTTAACAACGATTATGACAGGGATATGTTTGAGCGGGAACTTAAGCGCGGCAACGAATTCCTTGAATACCAGAAAAAGATTATGAACAGGGGACGGCTCCTGTCCGTAAGCCAGGGCAACTACATCGGCTCCGTTCCTCCTTACGGATATGAGAAAACCACAATACGCGACGGCAAACGCAAATGCCCCACCCTGAAAATCAAAGAAGATGAAGCCAATATAGTCCGTATCATCTTTGATATGTATGTGAACAACAACATGGGATATAAAAAGATAGCCGAATACCTTGATAAAAATGGAGTAACGCCGCCAAAGGGCGAGCGCTGGTCTCCTGCCGCCATCAAAGACATACTTGTCAACATTCATTATATCGGAAAGGTAAGATGGAACAGACGGAAGACAGAAATTCATGTGGAAGATTCACAGTTCATATCATCAAGACCGAGACACGACGATTATCTTATATACGACGGCAGACACGAGCCCATCGTTTCAGAGAAACTTTTTAACGCTGCGGCAGAAAAGCAGGGACGCAACCCGAGGGCGAAGAATTCGACACAAATACGTAACCCATTTGCCGGACTTGTATACTGTCAGTGCGGACGTGCAATGACTTACCGGACATATACGAAAGACGGGATAATCCGTTCCGCCCCGCGGCTTCTGTGCGACAACCAGTCATACTGCAACACTGTTTCATGTACGTATCCGGAATTTGAAATACTTGTCTGCGAGGTCCTCAAAAAATCTGTTGAAGATTTTAAGATTGCCCTTGCCGAAAATAATGCGGACGAATGTGAAATGCACAAACAGCTTATCAACTCCCTCAAGATAAAGCTTGAGAAAGTAAAAGCAAAGGAGCTTCTCCAATGGGAAAAGTACACCGCCCCCGATTCATTTATGCCGGAACATATATTCAGGAAACTTAACGAACAGGTCACGCGCGAAAAAGCGGAGCTGAAAAAAGCGCTTGCCAATGCATACGCATCCGCCCCGACTCCCGAAGATTATCAGGAAAAGATTGACCGTTTCACCAACGCACTGGCCGCACTGAAAGACGACAGCATTTCATGTAAAGAGAAAAACACGCTCCTAAAGTCCTGTATCAACCGGATTACATATGACAGGGACAAATTCTATATGCCTGACGGCAGCGTCCACAAGCGCAAAGGCGGCAGAATCAACCTTGAGTTTGACTTACGTATTTAACATTTCCCTATACTTCCATCATAGCGGCGCATATGAACTTGCTCATCTTGAAATTATTGCCGCAATCGTTCACCAACTGACAAAAAACCTGACTCCAGAAGAGATAGCCGCATCGGGCTTTGACAAATATTACGTTGACCATACGCTTGGATTGTGGCCGCAGGCAGCAGGGGGCATTCCTTTCAACGCCTGTGAATTCCAGTGTAAAGGCGACCCTATAACCGACCTTGTCGAAGATATGGCGGCAGAACAGAAAGCAAGGTCAACATATGAAAATATATTGAGACTTGTAAAAGACCCCGAAGTTGCAGACCCTATCAGATACCTGAGGGAAAGAGAGATTGTTCACTTCCAGAGATTCGGTGAAGGACTCCGCATCATACAGGACGACCTCAACTTCAAAAACTTCTATGCATTTAACCCTGACTTTGACAGGAACAACTGCAAATAATCTTAATAAAATCAACTTTCACAACCGGGACAAAATTCCTATCTTGCCCCGGTTGTTTTTGTTGCGGTAAAATAATCACCTTTTCACACAGTATTACTATTAAAAGACACGACAATATATAAAAATATATGTCGTGTCAGCGAAAGCTCAATATTGTTATCGCAATATGGACTCACCAGTTAACCCATCTGCCGCCGTCTTTATACTTAAAAGACGATAATTTTTTACTCACAAAATCATCATACACATAATAGTACTTTCCGTGTTTTGTATATGGGTATACCTTATTAAAGCCGCTAATATTATGCCCCTCTAATTTTTTTGAAACTGAATTAGATGTCGTGTAATTAATCTCATGACAGTTTTTATATACAACCGCACCCCATATATTGCGTCCTAACGGGTAATCCGTCTCAACATCATAAATGTACCCGTCAGCGCCTTTCACTTTTGGCCAGGACAGATATCCGGCAGATTTGTTAAGCTTAATATTCTTCTTTGGAATAGGCGCGCATGCGGTCCAATAAGATTTTGGTTTGGATAATGCGCTATGAAAAGTTTTTCCTTCCTCATTCTCAATCTCTATACATATTTTATAATAATATTTGGTATTTGGCTTTAATCCTTTGTCCTTAATAAAAAGGTCTTCCCTGTCAACAAAATCGTATTCAAAAAACTTCCTTTTTACAAGCTTATATCCGCCTTTCTTTTTCGTGGAACGGTAAAGCAGTACATCATAATATAACTTTAATTCTTTCGGAATATCTATACCTACTTTAATACTATCACTGTCAAGATTGCAATATTTCAAATCCGTTTGCTTTCTTATTGTCGGAGCCGGAATATCATAAATCGAAAGCTTCAATTCTATTGTAGAACCATTCAACGAAGGCTGTGCCGGGTCATTATGTATCCCCCGTACAATAACCTCTCCTGTACGCAGTGCAAGAATATCAAAACTCCCGTCACTGTGATATGATATTTTCACATTATCACTGTCACAGCTCCAGGTAAAGTCCTCTACATCATAATGATACACGTCACCCAATTTCACTATAGTATAGTCAAGGCTGCTAGAGCTGTACTCATCACCGAGATACATATAATCCTCAACATAAACATTCTTTGCCTCACTCTCACCATAAAGCGCGGAAGCCGATTCTCCATTCATCAGCAAAACATATAAACCACATATAAATATCACTAACAATACCCTCTTTGCCACCGTTTTTACAGTATTCATATAAATCACTCATTCCTTTCATTTAGGCACAAATAGCAATGAAAATTTCTACTTTTCACACTATCACCCTTCCCTTTTATAGTTAAGTACCGGTCTCAGCATTCGTCCTTACCGCCCCACACACGCCGAATGGGCCCTGTATCCATACGACTCCGCGTCCGCTCCGGAATTAAAATACTTCCTGTTCTTCTCGATAGGAAGATTACCGCAGTGTTCACCGTGATAAACCTTCGTGTTAACATTTCCTATATACTTTCCACCGCCGTTATCACCTGACACTGCTCCGGGATTCTTTTGTATATTTCCATCGTCATTATAGACAGTATCCGTCTTAACATCCAGATTCTCTCCGTCCGAAGTAAATGTTACCGTTCCGTTTCTGTCCGTACGGTATATGTAATCGGAAAAATTACCAAGTCTTTTCACGACAAAGTCTGCGGGATGACCGTAGGGATTGCCTTCACCGACTGAAATTACGGAATACTTTGCACTTACTTTGCTCAAAAATAACATGGCGCTTGAATATCCCGAACCATGGTGCGCAACCTGTAATACGTCTGATTCAAGATTATACTTTTCAACGAGGGCATTCTCTATATTTGCGTCAATATCGCCCGTAAATAAAAATGAATTACCGCCGTGTGACAACCTCATAACAATACTGTTTTTATTACTCTCGTCACTTTTCTTTGACGGCGAATATACTGCCATCTGTACTCCGGAAGCAATTTTTATCTTACTTCCAGCTTTAACCTTTTTCGTTTTTATCCTGTTATCCCTTATGGCGCTGTCAAGTTCGGTAATCTGTTTATTTTTCTTTTTTTCCTGATACTTTGCCCTTGTTACCATTTTTACCTTATAATCCTTTATTACAAGGTCTGCTCCGCCCATATGGTCAGAATCATTATGCGTTATAATCATGTTGCTGATACTTTTGACCTTTTTGCTATCCAAAAACTTCTTCAGCTTATTATATTCCGATTCCTCCCCCGTATCGATGAGAACGTTCTTACCTTTGTATTGTATTAATGTCGCACTACCCTGTCCAACGTCGACAAAACTTACGGTAAGCGTCTGCTTTTTTGCCTCGGATATAGTCTTATAATGAGAATTGACTGCAAGGGAGATCACTAATACAAACAATAATGACAAAAGTTTCGCGCTAATCTTTTTCATATCTGCTAAACACCTTTTTTCAATTGATTATACTATTAATGTTTTTATTATATCAAATTTTGATATTATATGCAATTGACTCGTGTTTGACAGCAGGGCAATCGCCCGTTCTGACTCTGTGTGTTGTCCATGAAGCCGATTTCCCGAGAGGATTCTTCCTGTCTTTATTATAAAATAAATACTCAAATATCTTTACTCAAATAACCCTCAAATATACCTGAATTGCATTTACCGTTCGCACCGTATATCTGCAGTTCGCGCCAAATCGGAATATGGTCGGGTGAGAAGTATTATAATTTAAAAGCTATTATAATAGGTAGAAACACAAACCTATAACTATAAAATTTAGGAGGGATGAACATGAATCGGTAAGCGCCGTTCGCATCTGAGCAATTGTTATTACATCATAAAGTATCGGGCGCCGTTCAATCCTGCAGTGAAAGTGATTGCATACACTTCTTTAGCAGAAAGCAATCCATTATATACAAGCAGGCGGCCGGTATCTTAAGAAAGGCAGGTGATATTTTGAAAAAAACGTATTTTGTACTAATGACTATACTGATAATATTCAGCTCTGCTTTCAGTAATACGAGTGTATATGCAAAAGGCACTGCTACCCTTGCGGCGTCCGCTGTTTCAACCGAAAAAGATGCCGCGTCCGTATCCGTATCCCTGAATGGAAATTCGGGAATTTGGGGAATAAAGTTTAAGGTTAAATATGACCATTCAGCATTATCCTTATCT
Organism: Lachnospiraceae bacterium; assembly: GCA_022790615.1. Taxonomy (GTDB): domain Bacteria; phylum Bacillota; class Clostridia; order Lachnospirales; family Lachnospiraceae; genus V9D3004. The sequence goes on along the minus strand of JAAVXK010000013.1, from coordinate 32,258 downwards.
TCAGTAGATAATGGGGAGATTTTTTCAAACAGCGATGTAACTATGCCTGATACTTTGGACAAAAGGGAATTTGTATATTTTGCAAGTTCAAACGAACTTGATAATATAACAGGCAACGGCGTACTTGTTACTCTTAATTTTAAAGCGGCTGATAATGCAGCGGAGGGTAAGTATCCGATAAAATTAACTGTAATTCAGGCAATTAATGTTGACGGCGAAGACGTTGACATGGAGAGCAGGGACGGCGAAGTTACGATTGTATATGACATTGATAAAGATGATGTAATATATTACAGGTCAAAAAACGAACCGCTTACTGTTCCGTTAGAAAACAGCGGTGAAATAAAAAAATTGGACATTGACGGGGAAGTAGTTGCGCCGGAAAATTATAAGGCTGACGAAAATGGGGATGTTGTAATTTCCAAAGAGCATATCAGCAATTTAAATGATGGCAGGCATAAGGTATCTATAGTAACAAAAGAAGGAACAACAGCAGCCGATTTTTTTATCAGGACGAAAGAACCTGAATACCCGGCTGCCGAACCCGGGGAAGAAACAGACATACATGAAACCGGCATGTCAGAAACCGGGCTGCCTGCAGAAACGGAAGCCTTATCAACCGGGGCAGCGCAAGAAACGTCCGTGTTTCAGAATCCGAAAACAATAATTATATCTGCTGCAATATTAAGTGTGATGATAGGGATAGCATTCATCCGAATAAAAAAAATAAGGAGAGTGAAAAAAAGATGAAACGATTATTAATTTTACTTCTGGTTACCGCTATTGTGCTGACGGGAATGCCGGCACAAACATTTGCAAAAACAAGCGGCAATATCTATGGGGACGCTGACGGAGATAAAGTTATAGATTTAAAGGATGCGCTGGCTCTTAAAAAATACATCTCCGGAGAGGAAATATCCAATTTTAAATTTGTAAACGCAGATGTCAACTCAGATGGAAAGGCAGACCTGAAAGATTTGCTTATACTGAACAAACATTTGGCAGAGTGGGATATCCATCTGGGTCCTGAACTCTTAACAGTATCTTTTTATGACGGAAACAATATTATAGATGTCCTTCCGGCAGAAATGAATTATCCGTTAGGAGAATTGCCCACGAGTGAGAAAACAGCAAAAGATAATGCAGTTTTGCTGGGTTACTATACCGACAAAGAGTTTACAGCGCCTTTTTATTCAGAAGACCCGGTTAAGGGAAATACGGATGTATATGCCGAATATCAGGATATGGGTGGAAAAGAGGAATTGAACATTACCTCATTTGCACAAATGGACCAGTCTCCAAATATAACATTTGACATTAAACAGATATCCGGAAATATTCCGGCGGATGATGCAGTAACCCTCGCCGTCAAAGACGGCTCTGATTCCGTGGAATTAAAAGCAGAGGATGATAATGGGGACGGTATATATACCGTCGGCGCGCCTAACGGATTTAACGATGGATGTTCCTACGAGTTAAATCTTGCTGACGGCTGGGTGTTTAACGGAAAGGAAGAAACCATTCGTACCGCGGCATTTTCAATTATGATGCAAGAGGTTGAAAACCTCGAAATGAATGATGATATCATTTATATTAAAGACACGGATGATATTACATATTCCGTTGCCGGAGAAAGTTATGATGTCCTGACTTCAGAGCAGGTAAATGGTGCAGGCGGCGCCTTTGAATACGACAAAGCCTCAGAACTTGAAGAAAATGATATTATTTGTCTTTACGTTGGAGTGAAACCTACGGAAAGACATGCCGATAACGGTTCAGAACTTATGCAGCCGGCAGTATATGTTAAGGTCAGCAAAATAAAGGAAAATACGGTAACTTTTACAGGCCTTAATGAAAACGACCAGGCAACATTATACGAGATACCTGACAACTTTCCATTAATTGTACAGGAACTGCCGACAGAACAAACGGGAACAGTCAGTCTGGATGCCATTGATTTGGATATGTATGCAAATATGATGGGAGATGACGGCACATACGAAAATGCAATGGAGTCTGTTGAAACCGGCGATTTTATCACAATGTATATTTCAACTGATGCGATTGCCTCAGAAAATGACGTATATTATGGAGAAATCACCGGTTACGATAAAGCGACAAATATTATTACATATAAGGAAACAACAGAGGATGCTATTGAGGAAAGCATGAATCTTTATTCCGAACTTTCCGTTGCCGGCAGCGATTTTGTGACTGATGAAGAACGTGAGCAGCTAGAATCCATTTTATCTGCACAGATAGAGGAAAGCAATTTTGGTGAAGAAGCGGCAGAGATTCTCTGTGATATGGTAACAAAGACAGACGGCTTCCGAAAAAACATGGGTGTTCAGGATTATCTTCTGACGGATGATAAGGGCAACCCGCTGTCAGAGGAACAGATTGAGTTGTTGAATCTCGGAAAGAGTTTTGAACTTACTGATGATGTGAAACTAACTCTGGAATTGATTAATAAGGGAGACCGGTTACATTTTGATAAAGGCCTCCAGCTTGCAGTCGGTGTAGAAGCTGAATTTGAGGTCGAAGTAGAGGACGGTTCCGTTAAAATTGAACTTTCGGCAACCTTTGTGGAAGAATGTGAGCTTGTACCACGTGTAAAAGGCGAACTTGTAACAAAGAAAATTCTTTTTATTCCCGTACCGATAGGTGTTGGGATGAACGCGTCGATTGATATAAAGAACTTTACCGCATTTTCATTTAACGCAAATATCTACACAGTCAAAGAAGAAGAAAAATCCCTTTGGGATAAGTTTAAATCCATTGCGGAAAACCCAACGGAAGCATTAGGACTCGAACAACTTCCCGGCGGGCTAAAAACCGGATTGACATCCGTAAAAGACGTTATGGACAAGATTGAGGAAGTCCAGAATAAAATTGAACAGGCAAATGACACTGTACAAAAAATCAATGAATACAAAGAAGACTTGGATGCTCTCTGGAATGTAATGGAAAAGAATGGCGCCAGTCGGGAACAATGGAATGAAATGTGCGAGACATTTGGGAAATCAAATGTCGCTTCCGATATCTTAGAACTCATGGACATGAGTACCGACACAGAGATTAGCACAGAATTTCTTGACGCTATGCAGAAGCTGATGGATAAATACTCAGAAACCGTACAGAAAGAAACAGACTGGGTAACACTTGTAAACCAGGAGATATGCTCGGCAGAAATGAATTACTACGGTATTGTCATTGGCACACAGGTGAACTTCCTTGTCCGTGCGGATTTGAATATTGCAATCGGCTCAAATTTGGAATACGAAGTCGGAAAGAGATATAATTTTTGGTTCAAAGTTGGTTTATTTGAACCTTCAGCAGGTTCTTCAACAATGGATTTGTTGGATGAACGATTTGACTTCCAATTTTATGTAATGGGTAAAGTGGGAATGAAAGCGGGAATCCGTGCAAAATTATATGTTGGCATAGGCAGCGCAAAATTTGCATCCGTTGGTATTACTGCAGAGCTTGGCCCATATATTAAGCTTTACGGTTTCTTTATCTATGAATATTCAAAATACCGGCCGGCAAACGCGCAGAATACCACAAGTAAAGAGAGAATGGCCGGCGCATTGTACTTAGAATTCGGGCTGTACTTTATGTTAGGTTTTGAGGCGAATGCGCTGGGAAATTTATTTGAATACAGCCATGATTTTATAGATAAAGAAATTCCATTGCTAACAGCCGGACAAAATGTATTTTATTACAACACGGCATATGAGCCCGGTGAAGACGAAGTAATTGTTGTGCGGGATGAAGATAATAACAGCACAAACGGAATCACGATGGACGCCCCTAAAAATGCATTTGCGTTGTCATACGTAGAACTTAATACGGGCATTCAGGGAACAGAATCACTTGATTTTTCAAATTACAATGTCAGATTCACAAACAGAAACTTTAACTTTAATAAGAATACGGGTAAAATTGAGGTCACGGTACCTGAAAAAACCCGTTACATCAAATCAGACATGGTTATTACCTATCTGTACAACAAGGTTGCATTCAGCCGGTATGATATGACGGTGACCGTTCCTGTTGTATGGACAAATCTTTCGACCGAAGAATTAAATGAATATTATACAGCTTCTGTTCGTGTTGGAAATGATACTGACGGTTACAAAACCGTGTGGAATAAAAAAATCCTGAAAAATGAGGAATTTGATTTGCCAACAGATGATGAACTGAAAAATATTCTTGACTGGAGCGATTATAAATATACCGAAACAACGGGATATGGCGCTCAGCCGACAAAGAATCTGACGCTAATTAATAATATGACATACGATTACCATGTTGACTACAAAACGTATGAGATAAAAGTTGACGGCATTCAAAATGAAAATGGAACAACCAAAAGCAAAACATTTAAAGCAAAATACGGCGAAGCATTTGATTTTTCATCGCTTGAATCAACTGGAACTAACAAACCGGACATTTACAACAAATTTACAGGGGTAACTACAACGGCGACGATACCTGTCAACGGCGAACAGCAGGTGATTGACTTAACGCAGCCAATTAATAAAAAGATTGCAGACGCATTGACAAACGGTATTACTGCAAAAGCAAACTATGTGGATGACAGCACAACTGCAACATTTGTATTTAACGGAATTGATGCAGAAAATATAACGGTTAAGGTAAAGAAAGGAACCGTTCCGAATTATGATTTCCTTGCAATTGCCGAGAAAAACAATACGGACGTCACCGCAATAAATCCTGAGATGAAAGAGATTGCATCGCCTACAACATACTATATTGAATGCAGGAATGTTGTGAAAAAGCTTGTGACAATCACTTTTGATACAAATGGCGGAAATACTATTGACCCGCTTACAAGAAAGGAAACAACGATTCTGCCGGCGATTGATTCCCCGGCAAAGAAAGGTTATATTTTTGACGGCTGGTGTACAGACGCCGGGTGTCAAAATAAGTTCACGTCAAATACTGTTCCAACAGAGGATATAACTCTATATGCAAAATGGAAACCGGCAGCTTATATGGTTACGTTTAATGTAAATGGCGGTAATGAGTTGGAACAAAATAAAAAGAAAGTAATGTATGACAGCACGTATGGTGAATTTCCGGCGCTTACCAGAAATAATTATGTATTCCTTGGATGGTTCACAGAAGCAGAAGGCGGTACGGAAATTAAGGCCTCAGATAAAGTTACAATCACTTCAGAACAAACACTTTATGCACATTGGAGAAAACTAAAAGAAATTTCAACAAAAGTATTTGATTTTGGGGATACAGAATCATTCTATTATGATTCCGATTTGACATTTGCCGCCGCCTATCAATTTCATGCAGAGAGTGGTGAAACCTATACGGAAGACAGCTTCTCATTCAAGTACAAAGCTCAGAATGCAGATGAATATATGGATGGACGGCCCTCCGATATCGGGGTATATGATATTCTTGTTTCACGTCCGGAAGACGATTATTATTTGAAGTTTGAACAAGTTTATACAGGCGTTCTTATCATCAAAACATATGAGGTAAACGGCTCGTATTATAGCGTTTATGTGGATTGCGAGGATACGGTTGGCGGTTCCCAGAAGCTTAATAACACAATAAGCTGGAGTGATGGTACGAATTCCGGATTTTCATTGGAAATGAATACGAGCAAAACTTCCGGCAGCATAAGCAGCTATGGAGTATATCCAACCCAGATTAATTTGCAGTCAAGCAAAAAAATGGGCGGCCAGCATGTCTGGGTATCTGCTAAAGTATATGACCTTGCGGGGAACTGCTTTACTGTGAAAGACCGCCATAAAGAGTACTGGTACAATTCGTTAAATTATACCTGGGGGCTTGGAAGTTATCCTGTGATTGATTATTCAAAGAAAAATTGTGAAGTATCGAAGAACGGAAAAATAAAAGTAAAAGTAGATACCTACGGAATTAGCGGTAAGTTATCAAATATAACTTATTCAACATCAGGCAATGGTTCTAACAGCGAACAATGTGTAACAATAGATGGTGAGTACTTTATTATTGACGGCAGCAAAATAACAGATAATCAGACAATTAAAGTATATGCCGGATACAATAATGGCGGATTCATGCAGGTTGGCGAATTCACGGTAAGCCACCGCACTGATTCGCAGTAATCATTGTGGAGAATATAATGAAAAAAATAATACCAATGCTTTGCATCCTGCTTCTGCTTCGCGGATGCAAGACAGAAGCTATGAATCATGATTCCAAGATAGTTATTGCACTTTTGGACAGCGGAGTATCAAGCTCCGCAATCCAAAGTGAACAATTGTTATCAGGCTATAATTATGTCTGCGGCAACAGCGATACTGAAGATTTACTAAGTCATGGAACTGCCGTGGCAAGTATTATTCTCGGCTGTAATAGCGCAGATGTGATATCGCTTGCACCCAATGCCTATGTTGTCCCTCTCGTTATAGCGACTATTCAGGAGGGTAAAATTGTTCCCGTTTCTCCTGAAACCTTGGCGAAAGCAGTCCGCGACAGTGTTGATACATATCAGGCTGACATTATAAATATGAGCCTTGGAATACAAAACGATAACAAAATATTGCTTGAAGCAGTTGAATATGCCGAGAAAAAAGGCGTTCTGGTTGTTTCTTCCATTGGAAATGACGGCCCGGAAGGAAAGCCTTATTATCCGGCGTCATATGATACCGTATGTTCCGTAGGCTCGCACGACAAACACGGCAGGGAATCGGATTTTTCACAAAAAGGAGCTGATGTTTTGGCACAGGGTGAAGATATTATCCTCGCCTCACGAAAAGGACAAAAATATGGAACGAAAGGAACATCCTATGCAACAGGCTTTGTCTCTGCAAAAGCAGCTGTCTATCTTGCAGAACATCCCTCTGTTTCGCCGGACGAACTTCGCTCTTATCTGAAAGCACAACAGTATTACCAAAAATAATATATTAATATGGAGGTCTTATATGATTGTTTCAAATAAAATCAGCACTCACAAAATTTTTTCATTGTTTTGCGCAATCTTAATTTTTATACAATGTTTTGCCGTAAATATTTCAGCAGCTGCCAAAAATGACACAACGCTTATGGTAACATCAGCAACATCCGAAAAAGGCAATACGGTTTCTGTCTCAGTGAATATCAAAGATAATGCGGGTCTTTGGGGATTAAAGTTTAAGGTGGGATATGACCATTCCATATTGAATCTTATATCTGCAGAAAATGGAGATGTCTTTGAGGATAAAGATGTTATGCTGCCCGGTTCCATTGATAAAGAAGATTTTGTTTATCTTGCATCTCTTAGCAGCATACAGAATAACACGGCAGACGGGACTATAGTAAACTTGAAATTCTCCGTTTCTGACAAAGCGGAATTGAAGCCATATCCCATTACATTAAACATTGAACAGGCAATTAATACGGATGGCGGGGACGTTCATATAACAGCACGGGAGGGAGCCGTTTCCGTTGTCAAATGTATTCATGCTTTCAATCCGGATTGGGATAGTAATGTTAATTATCACTGGCATAACTGCGCTATAAAGGGTTGTGGGGAAAAACTTGAAAACACAGTTTCGCCCCATCATGCGACAGAGATCCCTGCAGTAAAAGCCACCTGCTCAAATGACGGTCTCACAAAGGGAACAAAGTGTTCCGTCTGTGGGTATATTATGGAAAAGCAGCAGACAGTTCCGGCAGCCGGGCACATTCCCACTGTTATTCCGGCGGTTACGGCAACAACCAAAAAAACCGGCTTAACTGCGGGTACAAAATGTACAATTTGTGAAAAGATTTTAACACCCCAGCAAATAGTTCCAAAGATTTCATATAAAATGAAAATATCTGCCAAAACAAACGGCAAGACCAAAATGTACGAAAAGAGAAAAACATCTTCAAATATTATTAAAACAATTAAGCAAAAAACTAAGGTAAAAATTGTTGATATGAAAGGACGATGGTATAAGGTAAAATATAAAGGAAAAATGGGCTTTGTAAAATCGGCTTCATTAACCTGGCAGGGCACGATAAAAACAAAAAGCGAAAAAATCAGGCTTCGTTCAGGCACAGGGAAAAAAAGTAAGATACTTGATTTATACCCGGACGGAACGGCAGTTACTATTGTCGCTTCAACCTACGGCTGGTACAAGGTTAAGGTAAAAAAAGGCAAAAAAACATTAGCGGGCTATCTTCCCCAAAAATATATAGCAAAATAATTTGCAGATAAATACAATTTTTAAAATGAACCAATCTTCTTTGAGCGGAAACTGCCGTTTGCCGTTTCCACCGCACCGCCTTATTCCTCCGCCTTGTCCTGATAAAAATATCAGGCGCACTTATTCACCGTTATTTGCACAATGCTGTACTATGCGGTACGTTTTTCAGTTGCTCAGTATAATGCGAAAGCGTGCCCGGAATGAATACAGAGGACAATCTGAGCCAATTAAAATATTTTTTAAGCGATTGCCCTGCCGAACAGAAAATTACACTTGTTTTATTTGCCGCAATATCATAGAATAAATGATGGTGGATGATTGAATTCATGCGTGATACTACTATATATTTGATTATTGAATATAGCCTAATCTATATTAGTATACTGAGCTGTTCATAATTAGAAATACCTGCGCAGTTGTACGAAATACCAACCGGTCAGTACACTAAAATTAACGGTTGTATTTTACGAAATATACATATGTTTCCATGGCAAAAACTCTTTCTGCCCATGGCTGATATTATACAAGGAGAGGAACTTCTGAAATGAAAATTGGATTTGACAACCAAAAATACCTGAAAATGCAGTCTGAACATATCAGAGAGCGTATTAGCCAGTTTGGAGACAAACTTTATCTCGAATTTGGCGGCAAGCTTTTTGACGACTACCACGCTTCACGCGTATTGCCCGGTTTTGCGCCTGACAGCAAGCTCCAGATGCTTATGCAGCTGTCCGACCAGGCTGAGATTGTAATATCAATTAACGCAACTGATATTGACAAAAACAAAATACGGCATGACCTTGGCATTACGTACGACCAGGATGTCCTTCGACTTATCCGTGTATACCGCGAAAAAGGATTATATGTCAGCAGTGTTGTAATCACCCGTTATACGGGACAGGTTTCAGCTGATATTTTTAAGACAAAGCTTGAACATATGGGTATTCATGTGTACCGCCACTATCCCATCGAGGGATATCCTAACAATATCTCTCAGATTGTAAGTGATGAAGGATATGGAAAAAATGATTATATCGAAACTACAAGACCACTTGTCATTGTGACCGCACCCGGCCCCGGCAGCGGCAAGATGGCCACCTGCCTCTCCCAGTTATACCATGAGAACAAATGCGGCGTAAAAGCCGGATATGCAAAATTCGAAACATTTCCTATATGGAACATTCCGCTAAAACATCCTGTAAATCTTGCGTATGAGGCTGCCACGGCGGATTTGAATGATGTTAATATGATTGACCCGTTTCATCTCGAGGCTTACGGAACTACTACAGTCAACTATAACAGAGATGTAGAAATATTTCCGGTGCTTGCCGCCATGTTTGAGGGAATATACGGTTACTGTCCGTACCAGTCGCCGACGGATATGGGCGTAAATATGGCTGGAAACTGCATCATTGATGATGAAGCCTGCAGTGCGGCTTCCAAACAGGAAATTATTCGCAGATATTATCAGTCCATGAACCGTCTTGCAAAGGACGAAGCAACAAACGACGAAGTGTACAAGCAGGAGCTTTTGCTAAAACAGGCCAAGATTACAACTGACGACAGGCCGGTCGTTCCAGTTGCCAATGCTCTCGCAGAGAAAAACGGTTCACCCGCCGCCGCACTTGAGCTTCCTGACGGCAGTATTGTAACCGGCAAGACAAGCTCGCTTCTCGGCCCGTCGTCGGCAGTTTTGCTTAACGCAGTAAAGACTCTTGGCGGTCTTGACGATTCGCTGCACCTTATATCGCCTGATTTTATTGGACCGATACAGGAATTGAAGACAGAATATCTTGGCAGTAAAAACCCCCGTCTTCATACAGACGAGGTACTTATCGCATTATCGATGTGCGCCGTGAATGACCCTAATGCAAGAACCGCCCTTGAACAGCTTCCAAAACTAAAGGGATGTCAATTACATACAACGGTAATACTTTCCTCCGTTGACATGAAGACATTCAAAAAACTTGGAATTGAAGTAACAAACGAAGCATTATATGAGAATAAAGCAGATTAGAAAACAGCCCCTTTCCCTTGATATTATATAAGTGGTTAAATACGCGCTTATACATCAAGGGAAAGGGGATTTTTAGCTAAGCTATTACGAATGACAATAGCAGGAATATTATATACACGGGCGTACAGGGGGATTCTCTTTTATGTAATCCTCAAGAATTCTTGCCGCTATTCCAATCTTGTCAGTACAGGGGCGTTTCTTATAATATTCTTTTGTCCTTGGTGAGGGAACGGCGCTTTTATCCATTCCTTCAATACCCAGCAGTTCCCTGCATATTATGGAACCTGCTTCTTTTCTATACCTTGCCGCAAGTTCCTGAACGATTGCGTACAGCTCCTTCTTACCTTCATAATCTCCCGGTGCATCATATCCATACAGCATTCCGACGACCATGAACATACCGCTCACAGAACCGCATACCTCACGCATACGCCCCATCCCTCCTCCGAATGAGGACGACAGCCTAAGCGCCATATTTTTTTCTATGCCTAGCATATCAGAAAATGCACATATTATACACTGCGAACAATTATATCCTTCCAAAAACGCTTCTCTGGCAACTCTCTCTCTATCCGTCATGTCTCTCTCCAATCCGTGTGCAAGAATAATGTCTGCAAAGCAGCGCTTTTATACAGACATCTATAAATTTGTTCACTTACATTTATACTATTCAAACATATATACTATTCAAACATCCATGAATCAATCATACTATTGCCGCACTCTTCACAGTCAAAAGTGATAAAAAGGTCATGCACTCCCTTAAGAATATCTTCTCCAACGCTTATATCACCTCTAAAGACAGAGTAATTATCCACCGAATCCGTCTTCGTTACATCCACCTTTCCAATCATATTTTCCGAGCTGACTTTTCCAATATAAAATCTCAATTCACAATCTATGTCTGAGGCCGCATTTACTACTATATTCTTGCAGCCCTTTGCCGAAAAGTCTACACCGCTAAGGCCAATCCAGCCCTTCTTCTCCATTACACAAAGGCTCATGTCCATCTCTGATTTTTTATTTTCCGGCATAATTTTTTTGGGTTCAGTCGATACGCCCTCTCCCCATACAAATGTAACTGCCTTTATCTCTTCGAATGGATTCACACACATAAGCTGCTCTGCAGTTCCGGTTCTGGTCATTTTATCAACGTGCAGCGCGCCGTCTTTTGCAACTGTAACCATGTCTACATAAGTCGTTCTATATGCACATTTGTCAGGAGCATCCTCAAGCTTCAGATCAATATCAATCTCATATTGAGGGGTGTGGTAAAACATATAATGTTTTCCATTATATCCAAGTATACAGTGGTGGTTGTTTCCCCATGCTTTCTGCGAAAAATATTCGCTTTGTCCGGGATTTTGCATTATTTCGCCCCGGTACTCAAACGGACCCATAGGATTCTTACTTGTCATATAGGAAATCTGGGCTTTTCCCATTGCCTCGCCGGCTTCCTCCGACCAGTTTGTACAATAACTGTAATAATATGTATCACCTATTTTATTAATACCCGAATCTTCGAAAATGTACGGCGCATCAATCTTTACGGCCTCGCCTTCGATACTTATCATATCTCTGCCAAGTTTAGCAACTCTTGCAGTTCCCGGCGCTTTCTGTTTTCCTTCCGGTACTCCGCCTCCAAAATATATATATGCTTCGCCATTGTCATCAACAAGCACAGCCGGGTCAAACAGCCATTCCACACCGTCGCATCCCGGCGTCTCCCTCGTTATCATTGGTTTTCCAATAGGGTCTCTCCACGGTCCCACGGGACTTTCCGACACAAGTACCCCAATGTTTGCTGCAGAATTGGCAAAATATAAGAAAAACATCAGCTGTTCCTTACCTGTCTCAGGATTCATCACATTATTATAACATGCCGCAGGCGCCCAGGAATTACTTGCCCACTTTGCAATGCCAGCGCGCCCGCTCCTATCGTCTGCCGCCACCTGTATAATACCATGGTCGGTCCAGTTAACCATATCATCAGACGATATACAGTTAATACTTTTTATATTTGAGTAGCTGTTCCTATAGTAGTTCCCCTTGTCATCCTTATATAAACTTCCTGAATCATTACTTCCATATACATATATAGTTCCCTCATATTCTATTGCATATGGGTCAGCCATAAAACGCTGTGTAATAATTGGGTTATTTTGTCCTCTTTCCTTTTTTACCATAATTGAATTCATATAATTCTCCTCGCTTCCTTTCCATTATCCGATTTGCATATATATTTTTTTATTATAATGGGCATCCAAAACGATTCGTCCGAATGCCCATTAAAAACCTATAATTCTAATGTTAAATCTAACCAAAAATGTTAGACATTATACCAGCAATCCATGGCTTGAATTCTGCGTTAGCAGAATCATTATACCATGTCCCCTAGACATGGCGGCCACCGCCGGATGCATACATAGTATACAATGCTGCTAATAATATATAATACAGCGTTCAATACATATTAGTGCTGTTTATAATAGTCAAAATCAACATATCCGCCAGCTTCTTTTGTTGCATAGTTAGTCAGCCACGTCCTTGCTCCCATAAATGTTGTGCCTGTATCAAACCTCATGGAAAGCTCTTTACCTATTTTCGTCCAGCTTTCGCCATCAAGACTGTAGAAGAAGTTGGCTTTGTCCGCCCTGGTTTTTCCTGTATTGAATTTGTATTCAACCTTAAGATATACAGGAGTATCACCTGTAATTTCTTCTGCCGTAGCATTTTCATTTATAGTATTTTCCGGAGTCTTCTTTTCACACGCTCCGCTTCCCTGGAAAATATATCTCTTTCCACTATCATCACATTTTACGCCAACCATTCCATAGTCGCTTCCGACAGCGACAAGTCCTGCGTAATCACCAGGCTTCATTCCGCTTGTAATGATGGCGGTCTCCGATGTAAATTCCGGTCCGACTGTTCTCTGCGTAAGTGAGTTTCTCGCATACCATATATTGTTACATGTACGTCCGTTTCTGATTCTGTAATAACCCGGATTCTCAGTCACCGACCAGTTATCGTTATCCGGATTATGATTCCACTGCCATACTAGCTTAAGCTTCTCACCCGCTGAATATGTGAAGTCATCGTCACCCACGATATAATTTGACTTTCCGCTGTCATTAAGTCTTATTTTCATTGGAGCGTCAGCTTTGCTTGCATGAAAATTACCATTATCATCATATGTTCCCATAATCGGCCAGTCTTTATAATTATTACCTGCATCGTCCGTATAATCCCAGTTTACTGCCACAATCGAAGGGATACGTCCAATCGCGTCGTGGTCCTGGAAAAGGATTCCGTACCAATCTCCATATACTGTATCAACGATTCCTCCCTGTGCAAGACCCGTTCCATACTCATATGTTGAACCGCTGTATACAACCTGTTCCTCCCAGTCCTCAGGCGTGCTGTCTGCAAGCTTCTTACTTCTGTAACATACCTCCGTCCTGAACCATCCGCTGCTCGGTGACGCAATTATAAGAAGGTAATAATATTCCCCGACCTTATATGCATGGACGCCTTCCCAAAGACCCCATTTATCTGCAGACTTCTTAAACAATTCTTTTGAATTACCTACTCTTCTCACTTCACCGGTACTTCCATCTTCTGAGTCAACAAGCTCAATTTCCTGTAATGTTGAACCGCCGTATATTACATACATACTTCCCTCGTCAAATATGAGAGCCGGATCATGAAAGCTTGCCTTAATAAAGTAGGAGTCCCAACTGCCGTTTTCCACATCATCAGTCGTAAATACAAAGAATCCGTAACCATTACTGTTGAATATTACATAATATTTACCCTCATAATATCGGATGGCAGCAGCCCATGAACCATTCGTATATACATTTTTATTATTCTCAAGATTATTCGCATCATCATCAAATAACGTATCATATACATAATTTACAATTTCCCAATGAACAAGGTCCGTCGACTTCATAATTGGCGCTCCCGGACAAAGATTCATTGTTGTACTTACCATATAATACGTACCGCCTACACGTATGAAGTCGCAGTCAGGAACATCCGAGAATATCGTAGGATAATTTGCAACCGCAAGATTATTCATATCAAGTTCAGGTATAGGTGTAGGTTCTCCCGGTGCAGGTTCTCCTGTCGGCGCTGCAGTTACTGTCGGCTGCGTTGGCTGTGGGGCCGGTGTTTGATTGTTTACATTTGCAGTTATTGCCGGAGTTGGCGTTATCACTGGCGTAGTTGTAACATCCGGTTTAACAGGTTTAACCGTGACATTACATTTAAGTGTTTTCTTTTTACTTCCATATTTTACTGTCGCCTTAATTACTGCTTTTCCACTTTTCTTAGCAGTAACTTTTGCAGCCTTTGAACCGCTTTTTTTAACGGCTGCAACCTTACTCTTAGATGATTTCCACTTTACAGACTTAATCTTGCTTCCCTTTACTTTGAGAGTAGCCTTACCCCCGACTTTTATAGAAAGCTTTGTTCTGCTAAGCTTTGGTTTTGCTGCCGCATCGGCGTTTGACATAGCAGGGACAATTGATAATCCCAATGCGACAACCGAAGTTACAGCAATCATTTTTTTAAAAAACGCCATTTTCTTCATTCTGTCATACCCCCATAAGTTTTTTAGTTAATAATATCATTCAGTTAAAAGATGATACAACATAATATCATAATAGTCAGAATAACAGTTTATTGTCAGATGACATAAACTGTTATTCCAAGATATAGTATATTATACTTTTTTATTATATGTCCAAAAATATAACAAACTAACTATTTCACTTTAGCTTTCTTAGATAATCCGGCCTTCTTAAGCAACTTCTGATAAGCTTTTTTCTTTGACTTCGGAACCTTTACAGTTGCCTTTGCTGAAGTTTTCTTAAATGCCGCTTTTCCAATTGATTTAATAACCGTCGACTTAATTGTAATCTTCTTCAGTGATGTACATCCCTGGAACGCGCTCTTTCCAATTGTCTGTACATTATTTCCAATTGTCAGGGTCTTAATGGAATCTCCCTTAAATGCCTTTGCATCAATTGCAGTTACCTTGTAAGTGAATCCTTCAAGAGTTATTGCTGCAGGTATTGAGAGAGATGCTTTCGGTTTGTCAAAACCAACCGCTGCAACTGTGTCCTTGCCTGTAACCTTGTATGTAATGCCTTTTACGACATCTTCATAACCAACTTCAAGCCCATCGTCCGCGATAGGAGGAGTCACTACAGGCGGCTGAGGCGTTACTTCCGGCGCTGGCGTAGCGGTTACTTCCGGCGCTGGCGTTGGGGTTGCTGGCTGTGGAGTCGGTTCAACATATTCTTTAATTGAGAAGTTATCCACATAATACGCCTCTTTTGTTACGGAATCACACTTATATCCCGCACCGCTGCTTCCAACAGCCTCTGGATATCCCATGAACAGATGGAGATAATACTCTTTATCTGATTTCAATACGTCTTCCTTGATTGTAATCATGCCGGTTATACGCTCCCAGTTACCGTTCCAGGTACCAGCAAGTCCTCCAATCTGTCCGTATTTTGCAGTATTATTGGCACGGAACTCATTCTTTTCCTCGTCGGTTCCCTGCAGGCTTCCCTCTTCATATCCACCGTCAAAATACGTTCCGATTTTAAAAGCCCTCATATCATCAAATTCATAAGTTTTTCCATCCTTAGTCACCGTTGCCGGTTCACTATCATGTGCAAAATCAATCGTAACAATATACTGTTTACCCGGTGTCAGCTTTTTAAGGTCAAATTTAAAACCGGTTCTTTCCCACCAGTCATTCTCATTACCTCTTTCAACCTTAAGGCAGTTCTTACTGGTATCACCTTCTATAAGACTACTGTTTCTGCCTTCTTCAATGGTATATTTCGTTGTACCCTTCTGCATAAGTCCGCTGAGGTCATCACTATCAAAGTTATAATCACATATTACACCATCATCAGCCTTAGCCGTATCAGCGCCCCCGCCAACAAATACAAGACCTGATACAAAGCAAGCCGCCGCGCAAGCAGCAAATACTTTTAAAACATTTTTTTTCATTATTCATACCTCCATCATATTCGTATTATTTATTGCGATTAATACTTAATAATTATATCATATGGCACAATTTGTTTATATGTACATTTTTCGTTCAAATATGGATAAAACTCCATTGTAATTATATTCCATATTAATACGCCCTTGATTTAAGGACTTGTTCCGTGACAGTAATCATTTTTGAAGTTCTTCCGGCATATTCTATTGTATATACATTGTTTTCGGCCTGGAAACACGCCTCGTCAATATAATTTGTTTTACTTACAACATGTCTGCCGCTCTCAATCCTTCTGATAGCGTCCTCAATATATGGGGCGGACAATGGGTTACATTCAAAATCAGCGTTTATCTTTCCTGACAATACATATTCCAGGCTTTCATATACCGCGTCAAATGAAATTAAAATAGTATCTCCACCCATGCCGTACGTAATTCCCGCCTCGTCAAGCGCTTCCATGGCTCCCCATGCCTCGTTATCGTTATGACAGACAACCACATCAATCTTCCCGTATTTTATTATGAATTCTTCCATAATTCTCTTTCCGGATTCCTTAGTGAATTCCCCGTCCTTCTCTGCAAGCTTTGTCCAGTTATCATTCTTTTTAATATACTTTGAAAATCCCTTTGTACGTCCTTTCCGTGCAGCCGACCCCTTAGTGCCTGCCACGGTCACTATGCTTATATCCTCCTTTTCCCTGCCTTTATCCTTGAGATAGGCTTCGAGCCAGGCTCCGGCCGCCTCACCTTCAGCCTCAAAATCAGAACCAAACCATGCCTCATACATGCTTTCATCACAATCAATAGTCCTGTCTATAACAAACACTTTTACACCGGCCTCTTTCGCGGCCTTCAACACATTATCCCATCCGCCTGTAACTATAGGGTCGATTATCAGATAATCAATTTTCTGCTCAATAAACTGCATGGCGGCTTGCTTCTGGTAATCAGAATTGTTATCTGAATCTATGAACATAAGCTCATACCCATTATCTCTTGAAAATGTGTCCAGCACGCTTTCCGTTGCCGCCTCCCTCCAGGCAGACTCATGCCCGACCTGCACGAAACCTATTGTTATAATTTCTGCATCATGTATGTCACTATCCAACTCAATATTACTGCTATCCCAGTCCTGCTTTCCGTGCAAGCCTGAGTCCGGAATTTTAGTAGGATTACTATTTATCGGCACGTTATCCTCAGGCGCAACCTCAACATCCGCTGTTCCGGAACGGTTACATCCCGACAATGAAAACGTACAGACTGACATTATCATTATATATGCAAGCAAATATATTATTTTCACAGGTTACCCCCCCCCCCAAACAAAGGATTTTAGAAGATTATAACAATATTACCTTTTATTTGCAAGTAAAGCACGCCGCCACCTTTGCATCGCAGAACAAAGAATGTCGCTTGCGATATTCTCCGCGCCGAGCGCATGCTGTGAATGCAACTAGCAACATATCGCGCAAGTACGCATCTTTAGCGGAGCGCTTTTCATATAATAGGAAGTTGCAAAGCAGTTTCCTAATTATATACAAAAGGCAGCCCCGGATATACCGGCGCTGCCCTGCAATTATTATATTATAAAAAGAAATTAATGAAATATTACTGTCATAGCTTATGCCCTGTGTTTCCAAGCCATAATCACACTCTGCAAAATAAGGAAGATACAAAGCATCGACGCTATTGTAATGTTAGTCCACCATGCTTCTCCAAGTCCGGCTGTAGCAACAATAATCTGGATTGTGGAAAGTGAAAGCACACCGAAAAACGTACCGATAATATTACCTACACCACCGGTAAGCATCGTACCTCCAATGATGGACGCGGCAATCGCGTTCATTTCCATTCCGGTTGCATGTGCGGGAGAACCCGCGCCGGTGTGGAGGAAGAATGCATATCCACCTATTCCTGCAAGTATTCCTGACAGGAGATGGGTTATGAATTTTGTCCTTTTCACATTGATTCCAAGCATTACGGCACTCTGACTGTTTCCTCCAACGGCATAAAAGCTTCGTCCAAGTTTTGTCCACCTCAGCACACAGAACATTATGACTACTATTATAAGCGCTACAACAACACCTAATTCCACATAGGCATCTATATAAGCGCCTTTTTTGGTATACGAACCCATCTTAGGAATTAACAAACGCGTCAGTTTCAATTCCTTGAATCCCTCATGTGCAACGTTGAACGGTTCTTTATATACAACTGTTGTCATACCACGGGCAAAGAACATACCCGCAAGCGTTACTATGAACGGCTGTATATCAAGATAAGCCACAAGGAATCCCTGCACAATACCAAACGCAAGACCTATCGCAAGCGCAATCAGGACTGATACAACTAAGTTTCCGCCCATGAAATCAAGATATACCGCACAGCACATACACACAAGCGCTGTCAAACCACCGACAGATATATCGATACCGCCTGCAATCATAACCATACTCATACCGCATGAAACGATAATAAGCGTGGCATTCTGATTAAGAATATTAAAAAATGTCTGCGGCTTTAAAAATCCAGAACCCTGAAATATTATCGCTCCTATATACATTACAAAAAATACTACTATCGTAATTGTAAGAAGCAGGTTTGTATCTGACACATTCTTAATCTTTGCCGCAATTCCTTTATCGGATACCGCTGATTTATTTGATGACATATTAGCTGGCCTCCTTTTTGCTTACTCTGATTTTCTTCCATAAAGCTGAAAGTTTTTCACGTACAACCGGTGCGCTAAATACAACCAGCACTATAACTACCACGGCCTTATATGCCGATATAGCCGCTGACGGTACATCAAATTTATAGAGCGTTGTTCCAAGGAACTGTATTACGTATGCACCAAGAATTGACGCCGCCATACTAAACTTACCTCCGCTAAGTGCATTACCGCCAAGTGCAACCGCAAGAATGGCATCCATCTCAATGTCTTTTGCAACGGTCGAATAGTTCATGCTTGACACACGGCTTACGGTGATTAATGACGCAATCGCAACGCAAAGCCCGAGAATCACAAATGTAATAAATTTTATAAAAGTCGGATTTATTCCGTTAAGCCTCGAAGACTTTTCATTAATACCAACCGCCTGCGTGTACAGACCCAGATTGGTAAACTTAAGTACAAGCGCTATTATGATAAAGCACGCTATCGCAATAAAAAATGGCGTCGGAATCGGCATTCCCGGTATGTTTCCGCCAAAATATGTGAACTCCACATCGCTTACAACCGGAAGACGGTTGCTGTTAATCCATGCTCCAATAGAACGACCTGCCGTGAATAGTATAAGCGTCGCAACCATCGGTTGTATTTTGAATATGGAAACCAACACTCCGTTAAATGCACCAAAAATCATCGCAACAACACATGAAATAAGGAATGCGACAATAATCGGCGCCTTAATGGTTTCAGGCGCAGAGTCCGTTCCACAAAGCACTCGCAGTATAACCGCACCGGCAATAGCCATGGCAGAACCAACAGAAATATCCTGACCACCTGTTGCCGCAGTGACAAGCGTCATACCGATTGACAATATCGCAAGCTCCGTACCAAAGTCCAGGATGGAAATCAGATTTCCCGATATAACCGGGTTTCCGGCGCTATTTTCTTTAATCGCTATATGAAAAAAAGACGGGTCAACAATCAAATTAAATAATGCAAGTATTACAATCGCAACCAACGGAATAATTAATTGTCTGAAAGACCCTAATATTGCTAATGTTCCCTTTGATTTTGTATTGTCCATTGTTATTTGTCACCTCCGGCTATAGTACTCATAATCTTACTCTGTGTCAAATCGCTACCGGTAAGCTCTCCAACCACCTTACGGTCACGCATAACTACCATCCTTGAACATGTCCTAAGCATCTCGTCAGTTTCAGATGATATAAATGTAACGCTCATGCCCTCTGACGCAAGCTTAAGCACAAGCTTCTGAATTTCAACCTTAGTACCTACGTCGATACCTCGTGTAGGCTCATCCAGAATAAGATATTCAGGATTCATAAGAAGCCAGCGCGCAAGTATAACTTTCTGCTGGTTACCTCCCGAAAGAGACTTGATAGGAGTATCGGCAGACGCCGTTTTAATCTCAAGAAGCTTAATATACTCATCCGCAAACTTGTACTGCTGCGCTTTTGAGAACGGCCTGAAAAATCCCTTAAGAACCTGCAGTGCAAGAATAATATTCTCACGTACCGACAAATCTCCTATTATTCCATCAACCTTACGGTCTTCAGGAAGATATGCAATACCGTTTTTCATTGCATCAATAGGCTTACTTATCTTTACTTTTCTTCCATTCATTTGTGACTTTCCGCTAATCACCCTGTCAGCGCCAAATATAGCACGGACACACTCGCTTCGTCCCGAACCGAGAAGTCCCGTAAAGCCGTTAACCTCACCTTTTTTAATGTAGAAATCAAACGGTTTTATTCCCGCATTACTTTGAAGGTTTTGAGCCTCATAAACAGGAACGCCGTCTGCTCCGTCCCCTTTATATTCCATAGCCTCGCTCTTGATATCTGACATATCGTCGAGCTCTTTTCCAAGCATTTTTGCAACAAGCTTAACTCTAGGAAGGTCTTCAATCACGTATTCGCCTACAAGCTGCCCGTCACGCAAAACCGTTATCTTGTCACACACCTCATAAACCTGGTCAAGGAAATGCGTAACAAATATAATTCCAACACCCTTTTCCCTGAGATTACGCATAAGATTAAATAACTTCGCAACCTCATTCTCATCAAGCGAAGATGTCGGTTCGTCAAGAATCAGTACTTTACAATCCATATCTACGGCACGGGCAATCGCAACCATCTGCTGTACAGCTATTGAACAGCTTGAAAGCTGCTGCCTTGCCTTTGCGGGAATGTCAAGCTGCCTCAATATTTTGTCTGCATCGTTATACATCTTCTTCCAGTTCGTTACCATTCCCTTGGTACGGCCTATATACATATTCTCCGCCACGGAAAGATTCGGACATAGTGTAATCTCCTGATACACGGTACTTATACCCAAATTCTGCGCATCCTGCGGCGAACGTATAACCGCCGCCTTGTTAAGTCCCTTAAGGAAAATCTCGCCTTCATCCTTTTCATACACTCCGGTAAGCACCTTAATAAGTGTAGACTTTCCTGCTCCATTCTCTCCCATAAGTGCGTGAATCTCGCCTTCGCACAATCTGAAATCAACGTGCTGAAGCGCACGTACACCAGGGAAACTTTTGGATATATTTTTCATTTCCAACACGGACATGTCTTTCACCAGTGTTTCACCCCTTAATAATTATTTATAAAAAGCGCGGGCAAGCGTACTGACAATAAATTACGCTGCGCCGCGCTTTCTTAGCAAATAACATACATATTACAATATTAGACCAAATTATTCTCCGATTCCATAAGTCTCTATATCTTCATCTGTAATAGTCTTACTGTCGAAGTATTTCTCATCTAAGATAACTGTTTTCTCGTCAATTGGCTCGCCGTTTTCAAGCTTCTTGATTATATCCTCAATGTATTTTGCCTGGAATGGGTTACACTGTCCATCATAGTTCCACTTTCCTTCTTTAACAGCCTTAAGTGCGAACTTGTTGCAGTCAAATCCCATTATAATTACGTCGCCGTCAGCGCCATGTGTGATACCAGCTTTGTCAAGAGCCTTAACAGCGCCGTCAGCCATGTTGTCGTTCTCAGCATAAATTACATTGAACTCTTTCTTAGCATCAATAGCAGACTGAACAATTTCCTGTGCCTCTGATGACTCCCAGTTACCTGTCTGCTGTGTAACTATATTCCAGTTATCATCGTCAGCAACTTTTGTCTCAAGAGCTTTTGAACGTCCCTTCTGAGCTGCCGAACCCATCTTTCCCTGAATGTGAATGATGTTGTACTTGTCAAGTCCCTGCTCTGCTAACCAGTTAACAGCTGTCTCACCCTCTTTGTCCATGTCTGAAACGATTGAAGCCTCATAAAGGTCTTCCGGTGCGTCAATTGTACGGTCAAAAAGGATTACTTTGATGCCTGCGTTCTTAGCATCCTCAAGAACGGTCTCCCATCCTGCTGTGTCAGCTGCCGAGAGAAGAAGATAATCAACTCCGTTGTTAATCAACTGCTGAGCTGCCGAAATCTGCTCTTCGTTCTTGTCACCATAAACAAACTCTGCCTTGTAACCGTTTTCCGGACAGAACTTTTCACGCAAATCCTTGTCATTAGCTGTACGGTATCCTGACTCTGTAGGGTTGTTGTTGATAACACCTACATAAATCTCTTCACCTGAAGCGTTACCCTCATCCTGAGCGTTGTCGTCAGCAGGTGCCTCTGTTGCCTCAGCATCTCCGTTAGCATCATCTGCAGGCGCTTCTGTTGCCGCATTATCCTCCTGTGGTTTGTCTTCCTTGTCGCCGCATCCTGCAAGAAGGGATGCTACCATAGCTACGCTAAGTACTACTCCTAAAAACTTCTTTTTCATTTTTTAATTCCTCCTCTAATATAATGCCCATATGCATGGTGCATATAGAATTGTGAAACTAACTGTTAGTTCCATAATTGATTATAAAATTTTTTAAACATAAATATCAGAACAAATATCTAATAAAGGTGTAAAAATCTAATCTCCCTTTTATAACAGATTCTACCTTTTTGTCTTCCTGTATTCATCCGGTTTCTGTCCGGTAACCTGTCTGAAAACCCTGCTGAAGTATTTTGAATCCTGATATCCCACCTGCCTGGCAATTTCATATACCTTCATGTTGCTTCCCACAAGCAGGTGTTTTGCCTTTCCTATGCGGTAATTTCTAATGTAGGAGCTGAAGTTCAGGCCCATTTCTTTCTGGAACTGCGCGCTCAGATATTCAGGGGTAATATTCAGCCGTCCGGCAATCTCGTCAAGGGTTATTCCATCCTTATAACAATCATGAATCAGTCTGATTGTTTTCTTAACGGTCAGACCTATCCCCTCTTCGTTATTTTTATCTTTCAGCATTTCGCCAAAAACCATGTCAAGAATATCCCGCATCTCTCTTAAGCTTTTAGCATTGTCTATTCTTTCGATAACATTTTTCTGCACAGTCTCGGTAAGGTCAGTATCTCCAACGTCTTTCCCGGTCTCCCTGGCCGCCCAGACAAATCTGCTGTAAGCCTCCTTTATCTCTCTCGGATTATACAGCTTCCCACAAAAATAATAATCTTCAAACCTTTTTACTTCCTTGAGGGCCCCCACTTTATCCTTGGCATACATAGCCGCCTTCATTTTGTTTTCAATCTCTGCCGGGTATACGCTTTTTTCAGCAAAAATCTTAGTGATCTGCGGGAATATTATTAGCACCCCGTCGCCGAATATCATGTTCCAGTGAAGGTAACTGTTAATAATCTTATAACTGCTCCGTATGTTCCCTATTCCCACTGTCGATATCATACCAAGACAGACGCGCTGCAGCGACACGGAATTTTTCCTGATATTATCCTGCATTGTCCTCTCAATATATTCCTGACCGTCCGAATGATACATTACGGCAACCAAAGACATGTCGTTCGGCATTTCAACAACAACGCTTTTTTGTTCGTCGTATGTCGAGACCATCTGTTCAATTGTCTTTTTTACCTTAGCGGCATTTTCCTCATAGTAATATCCAAGGTACGCGGTCATAATCGTTAACCCGGTAGTATCGTCGATGTTGTACCTGCCAAGGAGAAATTTGTTCATTTCGCCGCCTGCGTCAACGATTCCGTTAAGTACCGCAAATGTAATCGTGTTCAGCGAGCTGAGCGTCTCAGGAACCTCATATTCCTGTACATTCTCGCTTTCCAGTCTTGAAAGCGTGCTCGTAAGCTCGTCGACTGCAACCGGCTTTGTAAGGTATCCCCTTACGCCGAGGCGTATCGCGGTCTGAGCGTAAGAGAAGTCGGAGTAGGCGCTGATTAGGATTGCATTCGGCATCTTACCCTCATTTTTAAGTTTTTCAAGCATCTCAATGCCGCTCATTTCAGGCATAAGTATATCGCTTATTACGACGTCGGGCGAATGTTCGCATATAAGTTCATATCCTTCCCTGCCGTTACTGGCCACGGCAACAACTTTGTAGTTATCATTTATCCGTTCAACCAGATTACAGAGTCCCTCCCTGATTCGTATTTCATCCTCAACGACAATAATTTTCATTACTTTACCTCTTCTTTCGGCAACCTTATATACACGGTTGTACTTTTCCCTTTTTCACTTACGACGTTTATGCATGCCTGTTCGCCGTAATACAGCCTTATCCTAAGAAACGCATTTTCCATTCCGATATGGTATTTGTCATCATAATACCTGAATTGCCCGGAATTAATCATGTCTACCTGCTCCTGTTTCATTCCTCCGCCGTTGTCGCATATTGAGATTTCAAGCATATCCGACATGCGTATTGTTAATGACAGCCTGTGTATTCCCGTCTTGTTTGCAAAACCATGTATGATTGAATTTTCTACAAACGGCTGCAGCAAAAGCTTGTGTATGCTATATTGAAGTACTTCCGGTTCTACGTCAATGGCAAACTCGAACGTATCTTTAAGCCTTATCTGCTGCAGGTGGAGATACTGCCTGAGCCATTCCATCTCAGTCGCGATTGTAACAATGCCGTCGCTGTCGTTAATCCCATATCTGAGAATCTTTCCAAGAGCGCCGATTGCATTGCTTATCTCTATCTCATTTTTGTCTATCGCCATCCAGTTAATAGTATCCAGCGTATTGTATAAAAAATGAGGATTAATCCTTGCCTCAAGCGCCGCAATCTCCGCGGCCCGCTCTCTCTCGGCAAGAAGTTTCTCATTATTCATGGAATCTTTAAGCTTGTCAAGCATCATGTTAAGGTGCTCGGCAATCGTCGCTATCTCCCTTGGCATCTTGGCGTTTATGTCGATTCGTACGTCCGTGTCGCCCTTTCCGACAAGATTCATATTGTCGACTACAACATTTATATTTTTCATCAGATAGCGTATGGTTATTATAATAATAAGCGTGGCAAGAATTCCTGACAGTAAGGCAAAAGCTATTACAAATTGCTGTAACCTGCTTATTTCCGACTGGAATGCGGCGTTTAAAGACACATTAATTATATCCCATCCAAACGTATCGTCATGAATAACCTGCGTCCGAATGTCATCATTACCCATAACGCCCGTCTCCTTAACAAAAGCCGCGTAACTTTCTTCCCTTTCTTCTTCCGGCATGCCTTCTATATCAATCCTTCTTGAAAGGTATGTTGAATCCGTATATGAAACAACATATCCGTTACTGTCCACTATAAAATTAAGATTATCGCTCGTATTGCCTCCGTCATAATTACATATGTTTTCGAGAAGCTGTTCGTCGATACTGACTATTACGGCAGCCTGACGCTCGGCGCCGTTGCATCTGTAGGTTAGCTTGTGCGCCATATGGAAAAGATAATACTTTTTTTCCGGTATGGTTTTTGCATATTCAGTTGAAAAATATGTCATACCGTCATTGCCGACCGTCATCTGGTATATTTCAGACATAGACATGGAATAATGGTTTATCCAGAAAGAGTATGATGAAAACGGCGTTATTCTGTCATGGAAAAACGAGTCGCCCTGCTCCGTTATTATAGTTATCGCCATTATATAATTTTTACTATACAAAAGCGATGCGAGCTCCCCGTCAAGTTTCTTTCTCGCACCGGTTTTATCATCTTTCTCATAGTACACCCTGAGACTGTCCTTCACATCCTGGTTATTATACAGCCGCGCCATAATATCGCCGTAAGAGTCTATCCACGTATCAAGCGCGGTTTTAGTCTGTTCAAGGTTGGTCTCCGTCAGCTTCTGTACATTTTCCTGAGTAATTTTAAGATACCTGCTGTACATGACCACATCGACGAGCAAAACCGGTATGAGCGAGGCAATAAGCATACATATGACAAACCTTCCTTTGAGGCTCCTATATAGTCTTGTCCGCAATACCGTCACCACCCTGCCAGAGATTCCTTACCATCGCACGGTAATGCGCCATACACTCTTTCAATTTATCATGTTTTATCATGTCTATGCACGGCAGTATATACTTGTCATATAACTCCGTGTATATCCTGCCGGCATCCGAATGCATGTTAATCATGTTCACAATGCGGGGCGCCGTTTCATAATACTCCTGCACCATCTGCTCCCCTCCGGGAATGCACATCATATATCCGTCCCTGAAAGAACGCAGAAGATTGAGTTCCTCACAGTCGTCCTCCTTACCGAGGCTCTCGCATACCGCTGTTGTTATATAACAGAATTTTCTTCTGAAACCTGAATGAATCGAATCATAATCCGCGCATCCAAGAACGTGCCCGGTAAATGTTTCCGGCCATTTTTTACCTATCATCTCCGCTATATAGTACGAAAATTCCCTGTTAGTGGCTATGATTCCCGGAAACACGTACATAACCATATATATGTTAAGGTCCATAAGATTCCTGCCCTTCGGAAGTTTCTTTCCATTAGCATCAAATACGGCCTTGACCGCAAGCACAAATTCCGAAGCCGTGTCCTCAACAATCTTTTTCATCTCATCCGAAAGCAAAGGCCTGTCCGGTTCGCCCTGCGTATCGTCATGCTTCTTACTGTTTCTGTCTATTATTGATTTTACTCCGCGTATTACCTCATCTGACTCGTTATCATTTTCCATATATTTTACATCCACAGACTGCGCCGCCGACTCGGTCCGGTCGTTAATTTCCATAAAGATATAATTATATTTTCCATAAAATTCTTCCACGGCGTCAGCGTATGTCTTAGCCTTGAACATTTTATTAAAATACTCTGTTTCACCCAGCATCTCGCTCAAATTATACATATTAGTCCTCCCCGGCACATTCTGCCCTTTTCATAAATACGTCCGCCGTATGCAAATATATTCTGCGGACTACACGCCATCATTATAACATTCGTTTATGTTTATTGCCAGTGTTTTTACAGTCTGTTTTTTGTTTACATTTTTTCCCGCCATTATTTGACACATGCGCATACATGTAATATAATCGTATTAATATTGATTATTTTCTTTTCCAAACTGTTGATACGTTTAAGGGAATGGTGAAATTACATGAACAATATTTATATTAATACATCTATCCTGCCAACCGTAGATTATGCCGGCTACGGCGACGAAACAACCCACAGATATTACAACCGGAGCGAAAGCCATTATACGATGATATATGTTACCGAGGGCGCGCTCTCCTTAACCGAAAACGGGAAGCGTCATATCGTAAACGGCGGAACTGTTTTTTTCGTCGGCAAAAACAGCTCCGGAACCGTTTCTTATGAAGTTCCGGAAAAGGTTTCGTATATATATGTTAACTTTTTCATGCAGGCTTTCGATATGCCGTCAAACAGCAAACTATCGCTCGGAAAAACTGTAAATATACCGAACCTGTCTATTCCGGAAGTAAGGTACATATACCCCCTTCCCCGGATGTTAGAAAAGATAAGCGGCTCGATACTTGAGAAAAAAATACACGAATACGCGGATTACTTTAACTCACCTGGACGTCTGACAGACCTTGAAATTAATACGCGCTTTTACGATATACTCTCAGAATGCGCCAAGTACAACCGTGAGCTGTATAACCAGCACGGCAAATTGTCGGACAGAATCATTAATTATCTCAACGAGCACATGACGGAGCAATTAAACACATCCGATATGGAAAAAAAATTTTACCTTACTTACAAGTATATGGGAACAGCCTTCAAAAAGGAAACCGGAGAAACTATTCTGGGCTACCATACAAAGCTTAGGATGAACTACGCCAAACGGCTTATATCAACTACATTTTACAGTATAGACGAAATAAGCCGCATGACCGGATATACCGACGCACTATATTTCAGCCGGGTTTTTAAAAAACACTGCGGGTTATCACCCCAGACTTTCAGAAAATCCGTCAGACAGCCCCCCTGCTAACTGTTATATAGCAGGCAGGCCGTAATCCGGAATATTACAGGCAAATGGAAACTACAAATGGAATTGTCGCCATCGACGAAGCCGTAGTAATAAATACCGACCTGCATGCAAGCTTTTCGTCCCTGCCGTATTCCGTCGCAAACAGCACCGCGCTGTTGGCAACAGGCATGGACGCCATAATAAGCGTGACGGCAGCCAGCATACCGTCGCCCGCAAACATATGAATAAGCGGCCACATTAGAAAAGGAATTGCAATCTGTTTCACAGCGGCATAGATGTAGATCCTGAAGTCCCCAAACAGTTCCTTAGGGTTCATCACCGCAAGACTTGAGCCTACAAGAAGCATCGCAAGCGTCGACGTAAGCCCTCCCACATCGTCAAGCAGCTCGTTAATTACCGGATGAACCGGTATATCTGCAAGAAATATTACAACCGAAACAATGCAGCATAAAACTCCGGGATTCAAAAGTTTTTTCAGACTTATGACCGATTGGATACCCCCGTCATCTTCCTGTCCGTAGTTTATAAGAAAAACTCCAAACGTAAATATTAAAATGTTAAACATACAGTTGAATATGGCGGTGTAGAATACACCCTGCGTTCCGTAAATAGCCTCAACTACCGGAAATCCCATGAACCCGACATTTGCAAACACAGTCATGAACATGTACATTGCCCGCTGCTTTTTTCCTATCCTTAGGACCAGCACGATAATTATAGATAAAACGGCGAGAACCGCGTACATTGCAAATGCAATTCCAAACAGCCCTCCCATTTCCCCTTTGCCGATATTACCCATATTCTCAACAAATGAATGGATAATCAGCGCAGGGGTCGTGACAAACAAAACAAACTTCGTAAGATGCGCCCTTGTATGGTCGTCGATAATATTTATCTTATACAATACATAGCCCAGACACATAAGTGCAAACAGCTTTATCATTTGCAAAAGCAGCACAGTGATACTCATAACATTCTCCCTATTTGTAAATTTGGCATGTCAGGCGACGATTCATCCGCATTATGCCATTACAAATTATATCACACACTGTCAAGGGGTTTATTATATAATCTTCAGCACGCCGTCTTTGATGTCGAGCGTAACCTCGTCTCCCTGGCCGATATCGCCTGAAAGAATTTTCTTTGCAAGCAGCGTCTCAACATTTTTCTGAATGTATCTCTTGAGAGGCCTTGCCCCGTATACCGGGTCATATGCGCATTCAGCGATATAACCCTTCGCTCCGTCCGTAACGGTTAACCTGATGTCCTTGTCGGCAATCCTTTTATTAATGTCGGCGATTACAAGGTCGGTTATCCTATCAATATTATCGCGTGTCAGAGGCTTGAACATAATTATCTCGTCAAGCCTGTTAAGAAATTCAGGCCTGAAAGCCGATTTAAGGCTGTTCATCACATTTTCTTCATTCTCTTTCTTTATATTGCCGTTCCCGTCGATTCCCGAAAGCAGGTATTCCGAACCGAGATTTGACGTCATTATAAGGATTGTATTTTTAAAATCAACGGTTCTTCCCTGTGAGTCGGTAATCCTTCCGTCGTCAAGAATCTGGAGCAGTATATTGAATACATCCGGATGTGCTTTCTCAATCTCATCAAACAGTACGACCGAATATGGCTTTCTTCTTACCGCCTCCGTGAGCTGGCCGCCCTCCTCGTATCCGACATATCCCGGAGGCGCCCCGATAAGCCTTGATACCGAGAACTTTTCCATGTACTCGCTCATATCAATACGCACCATATTCTGCTCATTGTCAAAGAGGCTCTCCGCAAGGCTTTTAGACAGCTCGGTCTTACCGACTCCGGTAGGTCCCAGGAACAAAAATGAGCCAATCGGCTTGCCTGGGTCTTTTACTCCGGCCTTGGAACGTATAATCGCCTCGGCGACTTTCGTAACGCCCTCGTCCTGTCCGATTACCCTCTTGTGAAGTTCGTCCTCAAGGCCGAGAATCTTACTTCTCTCGCTCTCAGTCAGGCGCGCAACCGGGATTCCCGTCCACCTCGCCACAATTCCGGCAATCTCCTCCTCGTCTACAATCTCTTTTACCATATCCGATGTTTTGCTGTCGTTTTCCTCGCTTTCCCGAATCCTGTTAAGAAGCTCCGGTATAACGCCGTACTCTAACTTTGCGGCGGTCTCGTAATCAATATTGCGCTTTGCGTGTTCAAGTTCTTTTTTCTTATCCTCAAGTTCACCTTTGAGTTTATTCGTTACATCAACCGATTGTTTTGCTATATCCCACTCGGACTTCATAACGCCGTACTTTTCCCTCGTTTCAGCAAGCTCTCTTTGTATGGCCGCAAGCCGCTCCCTGCTTAGTTTGTCATCCTCCTTTTTCAGAGCCGTCTCCTCAATCTCAAGCTGCGTAATTCTTCTGGCCAAATCTTCAAGCTCAAGCGGCATTGAATCAAGCTGCGTCTTTATGAGCGCGCACGCCTCGTCGACAAGGTCGATGGCCTTATCGGGCAGAAACCTGTCGGATATATATCTCTCCGAAAGCACAGCCGCCGAAACAAGCGCGCCGTCGGATATCTTCACGCCGTGGTACACCTCATACCTCTCCTTTAAGCCTCGCAGAATTGATATTGCATCCTCGACGGTCGGCTCGTCTACCATAACCGGCTGGAATCTTCTCTCAAGCGCGGCGTCCTTTTCAACGTACTGCCTGTATTCATTCAGCGTCGTCGCGCCAATACAGTGCAGTTCTCCCCTTGCAAGCATAGGTTTCAGCATATTTCCGGCGTCCATGGCTCCCTCGGTCTTACCCGCGCCGACTATTGTGTGCAGCTCGTCAATAAAAAGTATTATCTCTCCATCGCTGCCCCGTACTTCCTCCAGGACAGCCTTTAAGCGTTCCTCAAACTCTCCTCTGTATTTGGCGCCCGCGACAAGCGCGCCCATATCAAGCGCAAATATCTTCTTATCCTTAAGTCCGTTCGGAACATCCCCGCGGACTATCCTCTGTGCAAGACCCTCGACTACCGCTGTTTTACCAACGCCGGGTTCTCCGATAAGCACCGGGTTATTTTTAGTCTTTCTCGATAGAATCCTTATCACATTCCGAATCTCGTCATCACGTCCTATAACGGGGTCAAGCTTCTGTTCGCGCGCCCTGTCAACAAGGTCATAGCCGTACTTTTCAAGCACGTCATATTTATCCTCGGGATTGTCGTTGTCGACAACCTTATTACCCCTTACAGTCGCCAGAACTTCAAGAAAACGCTCTCTCGTTATATTAAACTCCTTCAAAAGACTTTTTACCGAATCGTTTCCATGTTTAAGAATACTTAAAAATACATGCTCTACCGACACGTACGCGTCTTTCATCGCCTTGGCCTCGTCCTCGGCATAAGTGACAATCTTATTAAAATCCCTTCCTACAAAAGGCTCCCCTCCGGAAACTTTCGGCCTCTTATTGATAAGTCCTTCCACCTGCGCAAGCAAAACCTCAACGGATATATCCATTTTCTTCATAATGCTTACAATCAGGCTGTCGTCAATAGTTAGCAGCGCATACAGCAAATGCTCCGTCACTATCTCCTGATTCCCGAATTCGTCCGCGACAAGCGCGCTCCGGTTGTACGCCTCCATTGTCTTTTGGGTGAATTTGCTAATATTCATACTCGCCACCTCCGTTTGAAAATAAAATTATGTGTTTCGCAAATCAAATTATCATAACATACGTTTCAGCCTCATCTACAAAATCTAAGAAATTGATTGTTTTATCTGTTCTATACAAACTATAACACTACATTTTAAAAAATGCAACCACATATTTAAAATTAAAATAAAATGTCATTTTATAAATATGGTTGCAAATTTTCATTTTATGCATTTATAAATATTTTTAACTCTAAACATTACCTAAACGCCTTTTAAAAATAGTAAGCTTACTTCAGTTTATTTTGTGTCTGACCTAATTTGAGCATATTTATTCATTTCGGATATACATAAAGAATATTCTTCCTCTGTTATAATTTTATTTTTTAAATTGTTATTCAGAGAATTAATGTACTTATTTTTTAAATA
>JAAVXK010000017.1 GCA_022790615.1 Lachnospiraceae bacterium | reverse complement strand
TTCCATTCTGATAGAAATATGCATTATTTTTGTTTATGCTGTCATCACTGACTACATCGGCAATTGCAAGGGCGTCCTCGTCAGACATATTGAATACGACCCGCTTGCCAAAATAATCAAACGTATTGCCAAACCTTGCCCTGAATAACGCGGGGTCGTCGCACCAGGCAACGCAGAATATCCCCTTAGACGGACCTTCTCTCAACAGCCTTTCAAAACGGCCGGCATTTTCGCCGCAGCCTCCATACCCGCCCCCGCTCTGTATGTCCTTTGCAAGCGCCATATTGGATATAATAAGCCAGTCGTCCGGTTCCCCTGCCGTCCTGCATTCAAATTTGCGAAACACCTCTTCCATTCCCACCGCGGCGCATGCGCCGTCATAGTAATGAATCATAGACGGCTCGTTCAAACCGAAGTCCTGAAGCTTGTCGGACAAATCGGCATTCGCCCCGTCGCAGTAATTGATTACATATATATTCGCAGGCTTTGTCGCGTTCCTAATATGACCGACCCTTTGCAGCACCAAATCAAGCGTGATAAAGAATAATATATTCTGTGCCTTCTGGGTATTCCTTCCCGCCAATAGCATATTGTTACCCGGAGACTGTTCAAATCTGACTTCCATACCGGAATCAACTTTAAGCGGCTCGCCCAAATGCAAAACCCTGTCTTTAGCAATAATCTGTCCTTCAGAAACGTATTTTTGGAAAACACTGTTTCTGCTGTCCGAAACATCGGAAACCAGAATCCTTGTATCTGCCGTTATCCCCGATTGATTATAGTGCTTATCCAGCATTGTAAGTATTTGCGTATGTTTCTCAGGGCTCAGATACCCAACCCTGAATTTATTATTTGTTTTAGGAGAACTGATTGCGGCAAGATACACGGCGGAACCCGCGTCGTTCTCCTCTATCTGTTCCATTATATCCGAACCTTCTCCCAAAACAATGTCCGCATCCTCTTTCGGGCATTTCAAGGCAATCCGAACCGCTATCTGCGCCATTGCGGCCTCATTTATCGCATTCATGCCCCTGATACTCTGGGAGCATAATACCATATGAAAACCAAAACTTCTGTCCAGTCTTAGAATTCCGTCCATAATTTGCGAGGCTTTGGCCGAGGCGTCAGGATTACTATTGCCAAACAGCACATGAAATTCATCAATAACAATCAGCACCCGCGGCATTCTGCCATATTTTCCGGCGTCGGGACTGTTATTGTATGAAGTAATATCACTTTTTGTACAGGTGTTGAATATTTGCGCCCTTCTTTCGCCTTCCCTTTTAATATCACACAGTACGCTTAGGCCAAATTCCTGCTCGCTTTCAATCGCGATAACCTTAAAATTCGGCAGATTGTAATCGGCATATATCTTAAATTCGGTACCGCTCTTAAAGTCTACCAGATATATTTCCAATTCTTCTTTCGGATATTTTAGCAGCGCCCCCGTGACAATGGCATGCAGCAAACGGCTTTTCCCGCTTCCAATCTGTCCGCATATCAAGGCATGGACCGACTGGCTTCCCGGAATACCTAAATTAAGCTGCTGAATATCGCTGGCCCCGCTCAGTCCGATCGGAATCGAAATTCCCTCGTCAGCCGTATATTTTAAATATCTGTCCGGGTCAGGCGCGATATTTTCATATTCGATTACAATTCTTCCCGCGTCCTGAATCCCCTTTTTCATTATCGGGGCAATCTGTACTACTTCTTTAATATCGAGCGGTTCATCAATCATATATCGAATATCTTCATCGGCATTACCGCCGTTTATGTTACTATATCCCGGTTCGGCAGACCGGAACGTATTGCACATCTGTTCAATATTGGCGATTATGCCCTTCATCTTGTGCCCCATATTGCTTATCTGTTCTTCACAGGCCATAATAATTACATAAACGCCGCATTCTTTTCCTGTAGCCACAACCTGTCTTAATAATTCAATAGATTTTTCAGTAAACCCGGCGGGAAAATCCATAATTCCTATAATGTTATACGGCTGTGGATTCAGGATATTCGCCGCATTATATTCTCTGATATTTTTATACTGCCCTTTGAAAGTATTAACCTGCATCGATTTAATATGGTCCACAACAATCTGCAGCTGCCGCTCAATTAAATTTGCCTCCGTCTGGATTCCCCCGAGTATGATATTATAGCCGGACGTGTTCTCATCCTCAAAATGCTTGAACATCGCAAAACTCTGCCCTGATTTTAACGGGTCAATAAAATGAAATCTCATTTTATTCGGGGGTGTTGCCAAAAATGTATTCAGACAAAGCGTCTGCATATTTTTCTTTGCAGCCTCAGCCATTTGATTATTATACCTGTAATACAACGCCAGGCTTTCATTTACCGCAATGGTATATGGAAATACAAAGCATCCGCTTTTCAGAATAAATCCATAATTATGCGTCATAAACTGTTTTACAACTTTATTCTCCAGGAACTGTGCAAATTTGAAGTAAATATACCCTACGGTAATATTCAGGGGCTCGGCCTGCGCCGGCGCAAACCCCTGGGCTTTGTATATTTTCCTGCCTATAAGAGATTCTACGTACTGTTTCAAAACCTGGGGCGGCAGATTATGTATGAGCTCAGCCTGATATTTCTTCAGGGCATTCATCAGCGCGTCGCGCCTATTCTTATTAACCGTCTCCCTTTCATTTTCCTGCCGGCGTAATAACCCGCTTTTTTCCTGCTCCTGTTCTGACAGCAGTTTCTCCTTTCTTGCATCAAATGACTGCTCGAGTTCCAGACAGTAATTAATATAAACCTGTCTTGTTTGTTCGGCGTCCGCATCCAGCTTTCGCAATTCGTTCTGCATTCGTCCCATAGCTTCAGTGACCATTGCCGTTGCTTTCGCGTCCGCATCAGGCAGTATGGCGTCCTGTTCCTTTATTTCCCTGTCATACAATTCCTGCGCCTTACGCGTCATCGAATAAAACGCAATGCATTTGCTTTTTAATAGAGACGGATGTATAAGCTTTCTTATACTCTGTTCATCCAATTCATTAATATCCATTGCCATCCGTTTTGGATTCTCACAAATCAACTGGTCGAGTGTGGACGCATTTATCTCCACAAGCTCGGTAGAATCATTTGCAATTTTCCTATATTTCTTCGCTGCTATTGTTATTTCGGCGCGCTTTATTTCATCCATATAATCGTCTAACTGCTTTTTTCTCTTCTCAATCTGATTTTTCATATCAGCGCGGTATTTTGATGAACTTTCTTCCACATTTTCTTTGGCGCGCTTCGCATCTTCTTTTTTCCGGTCAGCTTCGCGCCGCTCATTCCTGTAATTGTTTTCCCACTGTTCAAGAGCGGAGCTTCTTTCATAATCCAACTGATTCGTCTGCTGCGCATGATTCTTACCGATACGTTCCATTTGGACGGAATGCTGCCTGTTCATCCGGTCCGTCGTGGTTTTGTGGGAATTCTGAATATCCGTACATTCCTGCGTAAAAATATTTGCAAGCCTTTCTAATTCATGCCATATATCTATAACAAGCGCATATTCGTCTTTTACATTCATGATATCTTGCTCTGTAAGCGGGATTTTTAACATAACCAATCTGCTCCTTAAAATTGATTGTACTAAGTATCAGCCGTTATACACCGCTGGATACAGTATAATTCAAAACGCTTTCCGCCAGACGCATTTGAGCCACAAAGCTAACTTTGTCAAGATATTTGCCGCTTACACTTTCTCTAAGCTCCGGCGGATAGAACCCGTGCGATACAGCTTCTATCATTGTAATATCCACAGCGCTGTCGCCTGCGGCGATAGCGTTCTTAACCGAATAATTCCTTATAAACTTTCCGACCGCATATCCTTTTGTCAATCTGTCCGGACATATATATACCTTGCTGCCATGACGAAACATCTGCATTCCTTTCCATTTGCGCATATAATCTCCTAATAACGCGTCGTCCCTATCCGAATACGGCTTAACAAATATAACCAAATCGTCCTGCACCTTACACTCGCCATATTCTGTGATATGGTTCAGTATTTCTTCATACCGATGTAAATCGGATGAAATATACTGTTTTATTTCTTTGTTCCACTGCACGTCCTCCTCGCCGTTCACAAGCAGAATTCCGCCATTATCAAGCAGCGCGTACTTTGGAAAACCGCCGTCCCGGTATAAAAATATCCGCCTGTACTGTTCCATTGTTCTGCTCGTCACCGGAATAAACAGGTTTTTCGGAATGTCCTGCAGTCGTTCATAAGCCCTGTAGTCCATATAGGATAACGGTTTATCATTATACAGTTCTACAAGTACGCCGTTTTCAGGACATATCCGGTGCGACTGTATAATTGTCCCGTCCAAATCACAAAATCTTACCAAATCCATCTATGACATTACCCCAACTGTTTTTTCGCAAGGTCGGTGAGATTTACTTTGCGCCTTACACTATACCGGGCGGTCCGGTTCTTTTGCCGCCGACAGAACCGGCTCATAGTTCATCACCTCGGAATTATCATATATCTCTACCCCTAACTGTTTCCAGTACTCATCCACTTTCCTCTTTGTTTCCTTTGCGTTCGCAAACTGCCCGGTAATTTGTCTAAGCTGCGCCGTAATACTTTCTATATTTTTTTCTATGCTCTCCAACTCGCGGCGTTTATCTTCTAATACTAATTTCTTATCAGATAAAAGCTTTTCCAAACCGGCGGCTTCTTCCTCAAGTTTTCTCTTTCCCTCGTCAGTCTCCTTTTTCTTTTCCGATAATGCAGCGTATCTGCCCTCAGCGTCTTTTAACATTGAAAAGAGCTCATACATCTTATCTGCAACCTGCGAAGACGTAGCATACGGCTTTTTAACCTCTGCTTTTCTATTCACAATGCAGGCAATGGAAACGTCATCCCCGCTGCCGCCCCTGCTGATTCTGCCTAACAACTCGTCAATATTTTTACGGTAATCGTTTTCCGGTAATGTACGCAGCCAGGAAGCCAGCGTATAATAGCACTTGTTCAGACCGTTTTCGTCAAAACTTTCATCCACGCCGTCTGACGCGGCAAATACCGCGACAGGAATCTCTGTTCCATAGCAATACCGAAACTGTTCAAAGGCATTGCTGCTGCAAATGGACGTGGAACGATTTCCTACACATCCGTCATTATCCGCAGGGATAGGCTGTGAATACAGGCCGTTAGGGGCGCACGCCACGCATTTTCCGTCTCCAACCTGAATCCCGAACCAGAACCCTTCCGTAAACACGCACATAAGTAACGTACAGCCATATACTTTTTGCTGCTTGCTTCCGCTTTTTAACGTTAACACCACATGCTCGTCAAGCCCTTCATATTCGGCGTCGGTAAATGGTCTGCGTCTGGCGTCGTTCACTACTTTTTCATTCCAATTATGGATAATACACTTTTCCAGCTCCGTAATAACCCTGTCCGGCGAACATTTTAACGCCGCAAGAGCTTCTTCGCCACATAATACTTCTTTCACTTTGTCAATGGCAACCGTACATGCTATTTCCGCGCCTTTTGCACTTCTAAAACAATTCGTATCGCCATGGCCGTCGCTAACGACTGCAACAGCTATTTTTTCATCCATATAGTTTGCCGAGAAGTCCTCGCATGGTAAGTTCCTGCTTCTATGCGAAGCGCCTATCTGATGAGCGCTATATGCAATGTAATCAGCCAACATCAAATCACCTCTTTTGCCGCTTATCCAAAGGTCGGGAAATCGTTTTCCCAGTCAATCTCGCTCAATCCGGGTATGACCGGGTCCGTTCCGGCTGTGACGTCCACAGACGCCGGCGTCTGATTGGAAACCGATACGGGCGCCGGTACCGGATTGGAGACCGACGCCGGACTTGGCGCAGGTACCGGGTTTGACGCTGACACTTCATTCGGCACGGACACCGGATTTGGCGTTGACACCGGATTTGGCGCTGACACCGGATTTTGTGCTGACACCCGATTTGCCGCCTGCAAAGGAGCGGCATTACCCGCGGCATTCGTCCCGGTTCCCATATTGTTTCCCGCATTCTGTAAAGAGCCCTGCTGGGTTACAAAATTCACCCCGGTTAACGTAACAAGCTCAATCTGTTTCGATAATACATTCGTATCTTTTGCTTCGAGTACCATCTTTTCACTTCCGGTAAACTGCATGAGTACCTTTTTACATTCCGGGCTTAACGCGCCCTCCTCAATGGCAATACCCGCCTTGGCGGCATACTGAAACCATGAATTACGGCGCAGCTTTTCTAATTGCTCGGGGTAAAGCGCGATATCCGAAGGCTTTCCATCTGTCAGTAATATGATAAGCGGAGTATAAGCGCCCGCAGCGGCATTCAAAAATGATTTTCGTGATAGCTTTTCATTTAATGCGTTAAATGCAGCCCCAAAGTTCGTGCCGCCGCTTACATATGTGATATCATCATATACAAACGTCGAAACCGGCTGCGGCGTCAATGTCCTCCAATTTGCAGAACTGGAAAATTCCAGAATAGCTATTCGTATTTCAGCGTTCGTATTGGAAGCCTCCCTCTTTTTTAATTCAGGCAAAAGGTTTCTGATCGCATCATTCACAGCTCCTATTCTCGCACCTTTCATACTGCCGGAAATATCTATGACAAAGAAAACTACCATCGCCCTTTTTACAAGTATGGTATCTATCTCATCAATACCCGGCGTGCTTGAAATTGCCCCGGCGGAATTCGTATTTACTGTTTCCACGGGGTCCAGGGTCGGAAAATCAAATCCCTCCCAAAAATCACTCATTGTCTTTCACCTACCTTGACTAAAATACTTTACCGACCGTACCGCCAAAATCTATTTCCATTCCGGAATCTAATTTGGCATATGCATTCGGTCTGACTTCTACGATCTGGCCGTCCGGCGTTTTCGCTTTCCAGACTTTATCCGTCATATTTCCCAGGCCGATAACATTTTTGTTAGATATACTGGCCTTAACCACTCCTGCCACCGTCATGTAATCCGCGCTGTATTGATCCGCATGGCATTGGTAAATCTTCGAATTGCCGGCCAGGGCAACAACGTATTCAGGAAACTGTATGATTCGGCAGCCTTCCGGAAGTTTTTGTTTCGCATATATATTAATAAACTGCTCCCTGCCCGCAAGAGTCACTAACATTCCCCTGACCCTTACAAGCGTCTCCTCCCATTCCATTTCGGTAATTCGGCTATTAATATCTTTCATTCCCTTTGTAAATGCTTTTGTAAACGCCATCTGCAAATCAGGCGGGTACATCCCCCACCGCTTGATAACGTTAGGCTGCGCTTCCGGATGCGGTCTGTTTTTATCATTCTTTGGGTCATACACAAAGATTGGATTAACCCCGTATAACTGTGCGCCGATAGCGTCAGTAAGCGGAAACTGAATTGTGTACTGCCCTTCGAGCGGATGGTCGATATAAAACAATCTGAATAACAATATGGCAAGGGAAAACCTGTCTGAATGTGTATTCGGCCTGGTTATATCAAGCACCACTTCCGGCGACATATATCTTGGCATTCCTTTAACCCCCAGATTCACGCCGTACGGGGCAACGTTATCGTTATCGCAGATAAGAACGTCGCCATCCATGGGGTTGATAAAAAAACCTCCTTCATTGACATCCTGGTAACTGTATCCTTTGCTGTGAAGCAGCCGGAAACTCTCAACAATATTAAAAGCAGCCGTAAGCATTGCCTCATAACTGTTAAATCTTACGATATTTAGCAGGAATTCTCCAAATTCATGATATTTCTGCGGCCTTAACTCCATGATATAACCATAACTTCCTTTATATTTTGCCGTGAGCATAAGAGGCCACAAATAATGTTCATTCGGCGCCCCCTTTTTTACATTGCTTAAAAGATTGTCGTAAAACGCATCCGGCGGTACGGGTCTTTTATACCATTTCAATGCGCAGGGTTTTCCGTTATAATCAACCTTATATACCTCGCCCTGTCCGCCTTCCGCCAAATAATCCTGTACGATAACCGTCTCCGTAAGATGAATCGTCGGTATTCTTTCTCCCCTAACTAATGATGGCATTTCTTTTCAACTCCGTTCTTAATTTTATTCACAGCAAATCAAATACCCCCATCCAGGCAGCGAAACATGACCCAC
The DNA here is from genome assembly GCA_022790615.1 of Lachnospiraceae bacterium. GTDB lineage: Bacteria > Bacillota > Clostridia > Lachnospirales > Lachnospiraceae > V9D3004. Next base: position 13,819 of record JAAVXK010000017.1, on the reverse strand, counting down.
TCATCCCCCTGGACGCTTAGAACCGTTGCTGGCAAGAATAAGATCTGCTGTCAATATATATTTGCAAGGTACTCGCCAATACTTATTGTAGCTCCCTGAATAATCGGGGCCGCTGATTTCGGCAATACCATTACTTCCTTACTATCCGGCAGATATACACTCCACGTATCGTCAGAGGCATTTCCCAGTTCAAGTACGTCGTTTTTTGGACTCTTAATTACGACCGCCAGCTTATCATTAGTAATACTGCCCGAATCAACGTCTCTTTCATATAATTCAAAACCCTCATATAGATGAAATTGTTTATCATTGATTGCAAGCAATGCCGCCTGCGCGTTATTTCCCGAACTCCCAAAAAGCTTTTTTGCATCTTCCGCATCCGCGCGCATATCGGCATGGGCCGCGCCGCTTGTAAAGTTTTTAATATAATACTCCCTTATGTCCGCGCTGTGGGCTTCCCATTTCATAATCGCCCTGCCGTCGTTATATGCAAGCAGCCCGTTACAGGAATCCGCGGTATCAAATACGAAAACGGGATTCGAATAAAATTTTACAGCCCATTTTCTATCCGTCACCGGTTTCTCATATACGAGTTTCCCGTCAAACGGATGCTTTAGAAATTCAACACAAAACAATATGGCGGACAATAAAAAATCATCAGCCCGCTTTGTCCAGACACTTCTTTCCGTTAGTACTTCCGGCGGCAAAAACTTTAACGTGTCGATTGCGTTTAATAACGCGTCCACTTGCACGGGTTCGGGAAATGATACCTGTCCGTCGTCCAAATCAATCCGAAACTCTCTTATGTCTATCGGTCCGGCCAGTTTTCCATTTGACTGCGTATCTATGAAGTGCCGTATTATGTTACTAAGACAATCTCTTTCAGCCTTTCCCGACGAAAAAGGCTTTTTATACAGTTCCATTCCATACAGGCACTGCGTTAACGAAACAAACATCAAAACACCTACTTTCCATCAACGCCTATTATACGAACCGCTTCTTCCGCTGTCAGCAAATCATCCGGCAAAATAAGCTTTTCCTCGCCTGCCGGGATATTTTCACTTCTTACGATTCTTCGTTTTAGGTTCATCGTTGTCTTCTCAAATATAGTCCGCGCAGTTCTGCCGTTTGAAAAATATTCAAGTTTTTTTAGTTCTTCAAAAATCGGCACATATATATCCCGGACGCCATCGGAAATACCAAAGCCCGCCTTTTTACAGAACAAGGCAAAAATATCATACGTCTCCTCCGCCGTATAGTCCTTAAAATGAACTTCCTCTATACGGGAACGCATACCGGAATTTGATTTATATAAGCCCTGCATGTCCTTTTCATACCCTGCAAGTATAATACAACAGTTTTTTCTATGTTCCGGTTCGTCCATGAAAGCTATAATCTGCTCTAACGCCTCTTTTTTGTAATTGGTATCGGAATGACTGTCAGCGTAAGACAGGCTGTATGCCTCATCTATAAACAGTACGCTATTGTTTGATTTTTGTAATAGGGCATATGTCTTCTTATCAGTCTCCCCTACATACTGTCCAATCAAATCTTTTGCGGTACAGGAATGGAAATTATTTGTTTTTACTATTCCAAGCTGGTGCAGACATTCTGCAAACAGTCTCGCGCTTGTAGATTTGCCGGTGCCGGGATTTCCAACAAAGAAATAATAGCCCGGACGGATGTCTTCTGTCGATTCCCCGCTCTTTTTTGCAAATATCAGTTCTTCCTGTTTTTGAATAATAATATCTTTCAGGTCTGACATGCCAATCTGCTGATTGAGTTCCTCCATAATGTCCTCGAGGGATTTTGGATTCACCTGTCCCTCTACCATCCGTAACAAATCGGCGGGTATATCTTCTAATGTGTATTGATATCTATCTATAGTTTCGTCTCCGCAAGAGTATGTCCGGTCCAATCGAAGCCGCTTCATATCAATAATCATTTTCTTAACCTCGCCTGCATTTCCGAAGTCCTCGCCCCTTACATTGTACTTGTGGGTCAGAATGAGCTTAACCCTTTCATGCGCATCCCCGGTAATCGTACATCCCTGCGACTTTATAGTACGGTCAAATATCTCCAACAACTGTTCAGGATTATAATCCGGAAACCAGACAACCCTTAGTCTTCTTGACAATCCCGAATTCATTTTCAGGAATTCTTCAACCTTATTCGAATACATTCCAAAAATAACTTTAAAATCATCAGCATTTTCCGTCATCTTTGTCATCATCGCGCCTATAATCTCATTCCCGTAAGCAGATTCCGAAATCTGATATGCTTCGTCTATATATAAGACCTGATTGTGGTCTATTGCCTTTTGCATTACCTCTACAATTTTGTTTTTCGAGTCGCCCACGTGATTGCCTATAACATCCGACGCATCGACAAATAAGGTTTCGGCGCCGCCTAACACCTCCATCATATGATAGAATTCGCCTATCATCTTCCCTACCGTAGTTTTTCCCGTTCCGGGATTTCCGGCAAAAATATAATGGTCCGGGTATGCCTCCGGTATAATTCCCCTCTTTTTGCTGTCTATCGTATCTAATACCTCATAACGGATATTTTTAAATAAATCTTTGACGAATCCCATTCCAACATATCTGTCAATTTGTTCATATATCTCATCAATGGATGAAACGCCGCGCTTAACAAAATATTTTCCGGCTTCGCCAAAGTCCTCAAGTTTAATGCATCGTGAAATATCATCCCGCAGACTGCACTGCATTTTGACTTCTTTCGATAAGGCGATTATATCTCTTGCATTGCCGAAATCAGCCCTATTTCGCTGATTATATAAGTTGGTAAAAAACAAATCCAAATCATATACAATAGCATGATCCGCCTCGCCCTCAAAAGTATATCCGTCCTTATGGCAGTCGTTCATAAATATTTCTTTTAATAACTCCGGCTTATAATCATCTATAGTAATTATATTTGCCTTACTGAATCTGCTTCGCAAACCGGAATTCATTTCCAGCAAATCGTCCATTGGCTCCGGATACCCCGCCATAATGAGACAAAACCGGTACTTCTCGGTATTCGTCATAATCGGCACCAAAGTATCAATCGCCTCTTTGGGATAGTTGTGTTCATCGCCTTTTTCAAATAACGAGTACGCGTCGTCGATAAACAGCACCCCTTCCTGGGCGCGCTCGACGCACTCCGTTGTTTTTATTGCGGTTCCACCGACATACGCATCAACAAGGTCGTCTCTCTTGGCCTCAATTGTCGTCCCTTTGAGAAGTATTCCCTCGTCATAGAAAATTTGTCCTATCAGCCTGGCAACTGTAGTTTTTCCAACTCCGGGATTGCCCCTTAAAACAAAATGCGGTACCGGATATCTGTACCCCGAATTATCCTGTTCATTATCAATTCTTTCATTTGAATAAAACGGTTTTGAAACAGGCCGCCCCTTCGCCGTATTTTTTTCATCCGCCGCCTGCTTTTTCATCCGGAAATCACGTATGATCTCCTCCATTCTATCAGCGACACTTTCCCAGCCTTTCGTATTGCGAAGCTTCCCCATCGGGTCCGGCTCGTCGGAGCGTTTATATCTGCCATATAATTTCCCGACTACGTCCTCGTCAATCGGAACTATGGTTTCCGGCTGATTCGCCATATAATCGGCTATGTTGTTATATATTGCATGCATATAACCGGATTTGTTAATATCCATATCCGCTTCTCTGCTCAAATACAGAATCGCTGATGCAATATCCTTTTTTTCTCTCTGTTTAAATGAAACCTTTTTCCCTTTATCCCCTACAATGCGCAGATACTCCATCATATACCCAATCTCATCAAGATTCGGCAGTCCAACTTCGATTGTGGTACCCCTGTTAATGGTACCGTTGGAATTGAAAAATCTGTTTTTCAATACATATCCGTTCTCCATATTGTCAAACATTTTGTTCAAATCGGAATTTGACATCTGTGGAGCCAGAAATATACATATATTCTCATTAGAATCATTACTATACTCATCCCATAAATGAGAAACCAATTCCAGATACGGCTGTAACGGCGCGGACCTGTCCGTAAAAAAATCCTGAAAAAAGGTAAATACAATTGCAGATTTATGGGAACTGTCCGCCATAATTTTTTTAGCGTCTTCCAAAAATTCAACGGGCGTAATTTTGGGCTGCTTATATATAATTTTCGTGTTATCTTCCCCGGCGTCCACATTGCTCTTAGGTTCCGTGTTCGTACCGGCGCCGGACGCCGTCCGGTCAGACTCGGCATTCCCCCTTGGATTCAGTATTCTCCTTTTTTTTCTGGGCTTCTCCTCCGAAGACCCCGCATCCGGACTGTTGCTTCGCAGCTTCTTATTTTTATTAATAGCGAGCATTGCGCTCTCGTCATCCATTACAAATTTTCCAACGTTTTTAGCGCCGGAATAAAAAACAATCTGCTCAAATCCTATATTTTTAAGATAACCGTTCAAAAATGGCCTGAAATTATCTTTTTGAAGGTTTCTTGAAATGAACATATCGTCGAGATGACCGTATATCAGGTATATTTTATTAAGATTCGCTCTTTCCAAAATAGAACCCATAAACTCACTCCATTATATCTTTAATTTATCCCGCAGTTGCGTTTTCCGGGATAATTTATTTTTGGTTTCCTTACGGCATTCCAGCTTAATCTGAGCCCCCGGCGTATGATCCGCCACAACATTCTGCACGCTTGTACGGTAATATTCCTTTCTCTCCTCGTTAGTTTCATCACCCTTAAGCTGGTCTATTTCTACTCTGGTCTGAACGTCCCCGTTCTCCATTAATTCGGGAGCCAGGGTAACGATTATCTCTTCCCCTGTCACGTCATTCTCAAGTCCGATATGCAAAGCGCCGTCATGTGCGTCGCCGTCATAATTATATCCCTTAAAGTTAAAATTATGTTCCTCAAAGAAATCAATTATTTCCTCGCTAATATTCTGTCTTGAAAAAGCGTTGCTCATATTCAGAATACCTTTATAAATTGCTAACTGCGCAGATGGAAACAATTTTCCATTCACTAACTCCACATACTCTTTGACCTGCTGCGTTGTAAGCGAACACGCCGCGTCTGACTCCAAAAAGCTTTTGATTTCCCTTGTTTTTGCCAGAAGATAATCAAACTGAGAGGTTCCGTCTTTCATCTTGTCCGTATATTCGCTTATCTTTATACCGACAATGTCGCCCTCTAACGGCTTCCCGGTTTTCTCCTCGGCCTGTTTCCTTGCATCCTCAGTAATTACTTCCTGTGCCAGAAGGTAGGCTTCGAGTTCGGCAGACATTGTAAGCGCGCATTTATAGTAATTATCCCATTCCTGCTGTTTACAATCCGCTTTGTATATTTCTTCAATAGTCTCTATGGCAACGTTTTTTGCAGCCGCTATCGCCGCTTCGTAATTTTCAGAATTATATTGCTGAATCGCCTCATTCAAAGTCTTTTGCAAGTCAGCCAATTGTAAATTTGCAAATTTATTAGCGTTGTAATCGTTTTCAAACGCCGTAATCAGTATCTTTGACTCTTCTATATAATCATCCGCAATTTTACGGGCTTTTTCCTTCTTTGCCTGCTGATTCGCCTGAAGCTGTTCTAATTCCTGCAGATACGCGGCATATTGCGTATTTATGGTATTCGAAACCGTATTCATGCTCTCATTAATTTTTGTATGATAATTTTTCACAAAATCTTCCTGCATATTAAAAAGCCTGTTCGATAACTCCTGTCTCGCCAATCGAATCTGCCCTATATACTGCTGGTATTTTTCAGGGTCGTTCTCATGAATCAGACGAAGCATTTCCTGACGGTTTTTATCTAACTCTTTCATCATACGGTCAGATACCTCTGCATTCAGTCTCTTCTGTTCTTTCATGTCGGAGGCCATATTCCTCCTGAATGCGCCTATGGACTCATTCATACCTCTTCTGCTGATTTCCTCCCTTTGCCTGCGTCTCTGCTGCTCATAATTAGACGCCGCATTTCCGGCTGCCCCTATTCCCGCTGCAACAGCACCCCCGAGGAGCACTAATCCAAGCACCGGAAAAGCCGCGATGCCCAATGGGAGTAATAATAATCCACCCGCTTCACCACTCATAATTCAAACCTCCGTTAACGTGATTTTTTAATTTTTTTCTCTAACGATTTGCCCGTCTCCCGCAAATCTGCATTAAGATTCGTTGTAAGCTGATTAACATCATCCGCAAAATTAATAATTCCCCCGTCGTCCTCCAACTGAATGCTTTCCTTAATATGAGAATATATCTGCCGGGAATAATCATCATTTTCGGCCCCGTTGTAATCAATATACAACACAATGCGGTTTTCCACCTCTTGTTCGTTCTCATAAGGTATAATGTATACGTAAATCCTTGACGAAGTGGAATTATCAAACGCAAGCTCCAGCCATTCCCTTATATCTGTTTTTTCATAGTCGTCCCCATATTTCATCTGCATATAGGAAGCATATTCACTGCCCGCGTCTTCTGCCGCCTTAAAATGGCTTTCGTCTTCCACCCACGTCAAATTAATCTCATCCTCAAGAAAATCTATCATCATTTCTCCCCAGTCGGCGCGCTGGCATGACGCGGAATATCTTTCTTTATACAACGCCTGCACACTGTCAAACGTATGACTCATCTTGTCTAATTCTTCTATATATCCTTTCAGATTCTCCAAATCTACGCTTGTCTCATCCTTTATGTATTCATCAATACCCATAGCCTCCGCCCTGGATATTTCATGTCCGAATTCAGCCAGACGATTGCTTAACTTTCCATATTCCCCCTTTGACCAGAAATTCACCTCTGCCAGACAATCTTTCTGTTCCGTATCACCAAGCGCTTCAGAATGGCTGCCTTCAGAGAAATTTTTCCATATTAATAATTCATCGCTAAGCTTCAAATGCAGCAAACCGACTTTATTTTTGAACAAATAATACTGTCTCTTCCATTCCCCATATTGTTCGTCCACCTCAAAGCCAAGCCGGTTTAACCCTGACTTTGCGGAAATAGAGACCGCAATTGCCGCCTCGTTCAAACCGCTCTTAAATAATGTCCTTGCCTCCCGTATAGCATTGTAAAAATTAAGCAGTCTTTTGGGGAAAAATTTTTCATGCGGCTTTTTTTCAATATCCTTATATGTGAGCGCCGCCTCGGTCATATATTTATCGGCTTCCTGCGCGCTCACCCGGTCTTTATCGCATGTATTCTTTTTTAACTCCGTAATAAGAGCTTCCAGCTGCCTGCTCTTTTCCAACCACTCCTGTTCTTTTTTGCGCATGCTGACAACCAGTTTCTGATACTCAATATCCATTTTAAGCTGCTGTTCCTGAATTTCCTCATTGGCGCTTCTCTGATATTCCTGTAACAACTGTTCATATTGTTTCTGGACGTCCTTATCATGCTGGTCGAGATTATGTTTCATCTCTTTCTGATATGCCTGTAACTTCCGCAGATTTTCGTCTGCCAGATTCCGCCGCATTCTTGCCGCTTCGGATTTCTGACGCTGCATATCTCTTTGCAGCTGTCTTATCTGATTTTCTAACCGTATTATTTCATCCAATCGCTGCCACCGCCTAATTATTCTTTTTTACCAATTTTTAATTCGTTCTCTATATCCGCGGTCTTTCGCTGTCTCGCTTCGATAAATATTCTCGCCTGTTCTTCCATTTCCTTAATATCGTTCTCACATCTGGCAATCAGTTCCTCAATCGGAGTAACTTCTTTATCCGCATACATCTTCAGTATCTCATCATCTATTGTATATTTGCTTTTAATCTCTTCCATATCCGCCTCATAAGAAGCATAATCCTTATCATATTCAGCCTGTAATTTTTCCAGATGAGACATTAAGTGATTCTTATTATTAACAAGCTGTCCATTCTTTGCCTCTAAATCTGCAATCTCCTTCTGAATCTCTCTTATATCTGCTTCCAATCCCGAATGACTCTGCAGCAGCTGCTCCTTTTTTTCCGCATACGCCGGGTCTTCAGCATAAATGGGCGGCGCTTCCGGTGTAACAGATGAATCTTCAGAAGGTGCAGGCGGCGCTTCCGGCATAACAGACGAATCTGCCGGCATCTCATTTTCCTCTATCTTCATAACATACTTACTAAGCCCCTGCGGAACAAATTCAATTTTGTTATCCCCGGTTTGTAAGACAAACTGCCTGGCTACTGTCGTTGTACCATTTTTAATAACAGCAAGGGTAAGCGGCGCCAAACTATTAATTCTAAAATAGGAGTAACAGCCTATTACTATGGGACGAAACGTTATAGTATTACGCGTTGCGTCCTCCGAGACATTAAAATTGTTAAAACGATAAACATTTTTATCTGTTCGAATATCCAAAAAGTTTTTCTCAATTCCATCGCTCTCAAGGTAAACGTTGAATACCACGTTTTTTTGTTCTGTCACTTCACTCAAAAAACCAAGTTTTATATAATCCTTAGCACTTACTTCAAATTCAGTCACTTTCGCACCCTGCCTTCTTTTTAAATTTCCTCCAGGTTTCCAATCCATATTTGGATGGTACACCCACTAAATATACATTTTTTTCTTCAACATCTATCTCAATATTTCTTTTATTATTTTCAAAATAATATGTTTCAAATACATCCTTATATCTGTCTGACAATTGTATAATTCTCTGGTTCGAAGACCCCCTGTACGCTTTTCCGTCATCAAGGCTTTTGACGTATCGTCCGTCTATTAAAATGTCGGTACATGCAAGCAGCCTTCGTACAGACATATCGCCGCTGTTTCTTAATTCTTCGTATTCAAATCCCGTATATATAATTACCCCGTAATCTCTTTTTGCCTGAATCAAATCTATCATCTCATATAACGCCGCGGCCTGGAGAAAAGGTTCTCCTCCGCTGACAGTTATGCCTTCCGTATCATCTATGTCAGAAAAGTAACCGGCCAACTCCGCTATTTCACGTAAATCTGAAATCTGCCGATTCATCTCTCCGGCAATACATCCCTCGCAGTCGAAGCAGCACCCATGTACCCAGAGCGCGCTTCTTACATATGGCCCTAATACCTTTGTCGAAAGAACAAAATGCGAAATATCAATTTTACCCATAATTTATAACCCTAAAACGGGAAAACCCATTACGGGCTTTCCCGCCGCATCTAATTAACAGCTTAAACCATAGTTTGTAACAAGCGCCTCTAACCCGCCCTGGAATCCGGACGCTACCGCATTAAACTTCCATTCGCCGTTACGTCTATATATTTCACAGACAACAATGGCAGTCTCAATGGAAAACTCCTCTTCCAAATCAAAACGTATCTGGTCCTCACCTGCCATATCAAATTCATTTGCTATTTTCGCAACACGTATATAAGCGTTTGACACTTGTCCAAAGTTCTGCCTTCTTGCTACCGCGTCATGAATTGTGACGCATACCGCAATTTTTTGAATGTCATCCGGCATCTTTGTGAAATCTATAACAATAACCTCATCATCTCCGTCGCCTTCACCCGTCAGGTTATCCCCCTGATGGACTACCGCGCCATCTCTTCCATTAAGATTATTATAGAAAATAAAATCCTCATCCCGAATGCATTTTCCATCTGCCCCAAGCAAAAATGCCGAGGCGTCCAAATCAAAGTCAAAACCGCCGTCATATTTATTCGTATCCCATCCAAGACCTACCAAAGCCATTTTCATAGAATTGTCTAGCGATACCCTTTGTCCTTTTTGTAAATTAACTGCCATTTCATACTCTCCTTTCTACTGGTACATATCTAATATTGCCTGAAGCCCGCCCTGGTAACCTGCCGCAACCGCATTAAACTTCCACTCCCCGTTATGCCTATATATTTCACAAACAACAAGGCCGGTTTCAATTGAAAATTCCTCCTCTAAGTCAAATCTTAACTGGTCCTCGCCGGCAGCGTCAAATTCATTTGCAATCTTGGCAACTCTCACATACGCATTCGATACCTGTCCAAAATTCTGCCTTCTCTCAAGCGCCTCGTGGATAGTGACGCAAATAGCGATTTTTTGAATGTCGTCCGGTACTTTTGTAAAATCAATTACGATTACCTCATCATCCCCGTCGCCCTCGCCCGTCAGGTTGTCTCCCTGGTGAATCACCGCCCCGTTACGGCCATTTTTATTATTATAGAAAACAAAATCTTCATCGCATGATATCCTGCCATTTGCTCCGAGCAAAAATGCAGATGCGTCAAGGTCAAAATCATAACCGCCGTCATATCTGTTCGTGTCCCATCCAAGACCTATCAGCGCCATTTTCATAGCGTTATCTAACGATACTCTCTGTCCCTTTTGTAAATTGATTGCCATTTTTATTCCCCCTAATTATACATATTAAGCAGCGACTGTAGTCTGCTTGCGTCTCTTACCGGCTGTCCAATCGCGTTAAATTTCCATTCGCCGTTATATCTGTACAATTCCCCGACTACCAGTCCGGTCATTCCATCGTAATTCTCAGAGAGATTAAACCTGCATATTTCCTGCTGGTTCTGCGTATTAACCAAGCGGATAAATGCATTTTGAATCAAACCAAAATGTTGTCCCTTGACATTCGCATCATATATGTTGACAACGAATACTATTTTATGAATTTCTTCCGGTACTTTTGGCAAATCCACAAATATCTGCTCGTCATCACCATCGCCGGCTCCGGTTAAGTTATCCCCCTGATGAATGATCGAACCGCTCCAATGTCTCAGATTACCAAAATAAATACAACAGGAATCAGCATCCGTACCAATTAATTTTCCATTTGCATTCAGTAATATCGCAGAAGCATCACAATCGATAGTCTGATTCTGGGGTCTGGACCTGAATCTTCCAAACAGTCCGCCGCCCTGTTCCTGCAGCGGCGCCTCGTCCCAGCCAAGTCCTACCATAATACTTTTTAAGCCTGTACCACCTTTTGTAAGGTCAATCTTCTGACCTTTTTGCAGATTAATTCCCATAGTGCACCTCCAAAATTTTCTTGTGTAAATAATTTATTACATAAATTTATACTTACTTAGTTAATATCTTTCTAACCAAATCAACCGGAATCATAGTAACTGCCAGCAAAACAGTCACAAGCCACCCTGCCGGTCCAAACGGCACGCAGCTGAACATGTTTCCAATCCACTTAAATGCATCCAATGGCACCAGGCCCGCATTTACTATAAGCGCCTGTACCGCCACGATTAAAAACCACACTTTTAAAAAACCCGGATTCAGGTTAAGTCCCCTGAATATTCCAAATCCGTCGTCCCTGACATTGAATCCATTAAACAGTGCCGCAACTATAAACAATACAAAAAATGCCGTATATTTCTGCGCGTCGTTATCAAAAAAACGGTTAAAGAAAGGCGCTTTCAAGAAGATAAAGCTCAGCGCTGTCAGCCACATTCCCATAGTGACAATCTGTGCAAACATCTTTTTACTGACAATACGTTCGTCACGCCTTCTCGGTTTCTCAAGCATATATTTTTCAAGAGCCGGCTCATTACCAAGCATTATTGCGCCAAGTCCGTCCATTACCAAATTTACAAATAATAAATGCGTTACCTTCAGTGGTTCTTCTATTCCAAAAAACGGACTAATCGCGCTAACCACAACTGCAGCGACGTTAATAACCAGCTGGAACTTACAAAATTTCAGGATATTGTTATAAATCGTCCTTCCATACAGAATAGCATCCTTTATAGATTTAAAATTATCGTCTATAACAACAATCTCTCCCGCTTCCTTCGCCGCTTCCGTTCCGCTTCCCATTGCAAAGCCAACGTCCGCCCTTTTTAAGGCAGGCGAATCATTAACGCCGTCGCCGGTCATGCCCACTACCTGATTCATTTCCTGACATATCCTTACCATCCTCGACTTATCCGTTGGCAATGCCCTTGCAATAACGCGGATATCGCTGATAATTTCTTTCACTTTCTCATCACTCATCTGCGCCAGCTGGGCGGACGTAATAGCGATGTCAGATTCAGACTTCATCAATCCCGCGTCTTCCGCTATTGCCACCGCTGTCTCAAGTCTGTCGCCCGTTATCATTACAACGCGGATTCCTGCATTCTGAACCTCTGCAATCGCCTCTTTCGCCTCCGGCCTGACGTCGTCTCTTATAGCAACCAGTCCAATCAGTACAACGTCGTCATTAATTTTGTTTTCTGTCAGCCCTTTGTCAGAATAGCCAAAAGCGAGAACTCTCATAGCTTTTGAGGCAAGCGCGTTTATTTTATCGTTCAACACGTTAAAATCTAAGTCAACCACATTGCCGTCAGCATCTAAAGATTTTTTTGCCACCTCCAAAAACTTTTCCGGAGCGCCTTTGTAAAACGTCTGCCCTAATTCTTTAATTTCAACCTGGCTGAACTTATTCGTCGAATTGAATCCCTGCGACATTCCCGCAGTATATGTTGCGTCGCTCTTAATTAGGTTAAAATTATCCTCTCCCAAAAATCTCATCAAAGCCTGGTCAGTAGCATTTCCGCCAATTATCTTGTGCGACGCGTCATACATCGACGCCGTGTTCATACCGATACCCACATCTACAAGCGTCTTTAATTTACCATGTTCTTTAACCTTGTCTAACGAAATAGTCGTGCCGTCAGCCGTAAAAAACTCAACCACCTCAAGGCTGCCTTTCGTAATAGTGCCGGTCTTATCACTAAAAAGAATATTTAACGAGCCCGCCGTTTCAATACCAATCGCTTTTCTCACCAGGACATTATGTTCAAGCATTTTTTTCGTATTCTGCATTAGAACCAACGAAATCATGAGCGGCAATCCTTCCGGAACTGCACATACAATTATTACAATCGCAAGCGATACCGCCCTGACTATATCCTGCAGTATCGAAGCCCAGCCTGTTGCCAGGTATTGGCCGAATCCGCCCGCAGATATGATAAAGAATGCAATATACAATACGGTAATGACTGCGGCCCCGATATAGCCGAATTTGGATATTTGATTTGCCAAAACGCCCAACTTAACTTTCAGAGGAGAATCCGGCTCGTCGCCCTGCATTTCCGCCGCCATTTTTCCCATCATTGACTGAAGGCCTACTTTTCTTACATCAAGCACGCCCTCTCCGTCAAAAACCACGGCTCCCCTGAATAGTGAATATTTGTCAACGAATACATCGCCGGTTACTTCTTCCTCAAACGGAGTACTTTCATCTGCGGCAAATTTTTTACATTCTTCAGCCTCGCCATTCAGCGCCGAGTTATCGACTCTCAAATCCCCGCTAACCAAAATTCCGTCGGCAGGTACCTTATCACCGGACTGCAGCAGCACTTTGTCGCCCACAACAACATCATCCGTCTCGATTACAGAGATCAATCCGTTTCTGTACACCTTGCAAGTGTCCTTTTTCGTACTGTCCTTTAATTTTCTGAATGCAGTATCGCTTGCAACACCGGTCTTAGCCGACACAATGGCAACAATAAATACCGCGACAATCGTTCCTACCGGTTCATAAATTTCCGCATAACCTAAAAAGAACATTACAATCATTATTCCTGCAATTACTAACAGTATTTTTATCATCGGGTCCCCAAAGGTCTCTTTGAATTCCTCCCAAAACGTAGTTGGCTCCGAATCCGGTATATGGTTACTGCCATATTTTTTTCTTGAATCATCAACCTCATGATCCGTCAATCCTTTGTACTTCATACAATTTCCTCCATATTTACAGTTTCATATCCACAACGTCCAGAATCTCAAGCAGTTCTAGACTGTCATCCTGGTACGTTGTCTTACATTTGTCTCGGTTAGCGACAATGAACATCATGATTGCCAGATAGTTATTCCATGACAATTCTACTGCGCCGCGTTCAACAAC
>JAAVXK010000130.1 GCA_022790615.1 Lachnospiraceae bacterium | reverse complement strand
TAATCTGTATATCAACAGTCCGGGAGGCTCGGTTACCGCAGGAATGGCTATATACGATACTATGAATTATATCAAATGCGACGTGTCAACTATGTGTATGGGACTTGCCGCAAGTATGGGAGCATTTTTGCTTGCCGGAGGAACAAAGGGAAAGCGGTTTGCACTTCCAAACTCCGAGATAATGATACACCAGCCGTCAGGCGGAGCAAAAGGCCAGGCCACGGAAATAAGGATTGTTGCCGAAAATATTCTTAAAATAAAAGAACGCCTCAATCGTATACTTTCCGAAAATACAGGGAAACCTATTGAGCAGGTCGAAATTGATACGGAAAGAGATAATTATATGACGGCTGAGGAAGCAAAAGCATACGGTATTATAGATAATATCGTAACGAATAGGTTGTAAAATATTATAGATGAGGTAAGGTAATGGCAGGAAAAGATGACAATGAAAAGAATCTCAGGTGTTCGTTTTGTAATAAACCGCAGGATAAGGTTAGAAAACTGATTGCCGGAGATGGGGTATATATATGTGATGAATGTGTCGAGGTATGTGCCGAGATTGTTGAGGAAGAACTCTATGCACTGGATTATGCCGAAACACCCGTGCTGAAGGATGAGATTAATCTCCTTACGCCAAGGGAGATAAAAGGTTTTCTTGACGAATACGTTATCGGGCAGGAGGATGCGAAAAAGGCGCTGTCCGTGGCTGTTTACAACCATTATAAAAGGGTTCTTGCCGGAAAGACGCTGGATGTGGAGCTTCAAAAGAGCAATATTATTATGGTAGGACCGACGGGCTCAGGAAAAACATATCTTGCGCAGACGCTGGCAAAGCTTCTCAATGTTCCGTTTGCCATTGCGGACGCGACGGCTCTCACGGAAGCGGGATATGTCGGTGAGGACGTTGAGAATATTCTTTTGAAAATAATTCAGGCTGCGGATTACAATATAGAAAAAGCAGAGTACGGAATTATATATATTGATGAGGTTGACAAGATAACCAGAAAGTCAGAGAATACATCAATAACCCGGGATGTGTCGGGAGAAGGCGTTCAGCAGGCTCTTCTTAAGATTCTTGAAGGAACTGTTGCCAACGTGCCGCCACAGGGCGGAAGAAAACATCCGCATCAGGAATTCATACAGATAGACACTACGAACATTCTTTTTATATGCGGCGGTGCATTTGACGGACTTGAGAAAATAATAGAATCAAGAATCGGGAAGAAGTCGATTGGATTTAATGCGGAGCTCGGCAATAACTATAATAAAGGAAAAAATGTAGGCGAGCTCTTCAAGCAGGTTCTTCCGCAGGATTTCGTAAAGTTTGGGGTAATACCTGAATTTGTAGGCCGTGTCCCTGTATCGGTAGGTTTGGACAGGTTAGACGAGGAAGCTTTGAAGCGTATTCTTATTGAACCAAAGAATTCGATAGTAAAACAGTATAAGAAGTTGTTCGAGTTAGATGGAGTCAATCTTGAGTTCGAGGATAAGGCGATAGAGCTTATAGCGAGAAATTCATATGAGAGAAAGACAGGCGCCAGAGGACTTAGGGCTATTATGGAGAATGCGATGATGGATGTAATGTATGAGCTTCCGTCTGAAAAATCCGTAGTAAGCTGCCGGATAACGGAAGACGTTATAAAAGGTAACGGCGAACCGGTGCTCGGTTATAAAAAGGAAAAAAAGATTGGTTGATATTGCACATTAATAATTCCTTGCGTATTTATGCGCAGGGAATTATAAATTGGGGTCAAATTGTATTTTTCCCCATATTATATTGATAAAGGATATAATAGTAAACTATAGAAAATATGCAGGTGAAGCAAATGAACGAAGAATATGGATTTCTTCCGATGGTCGTTGTCGATGAAATGACAATGCTTCCGGATGTTTTAATTCATTTTGAAATAACGAACAGTTACAACATAAGTGCAGTAAAAAAGGCCATGGCTGCAGACCATCTTGTTGTTATGGCGACAAAAAACCACGGCGCTGACCCGGAATGCGGAGTAGTGGCTGTGGTAAGACAGCTTATGAAAGCTTCAGGGAAAATAGTCCGCGTGCTGTTTGACACGCATGAGAGAGTGAGTATTGACCGTGTAACATATGAGGAAAAATCATATATGGCGTTTGCCGCACGTTTTGAAGAAGAGTCGGATATCAATCTTCTGGAGGAGAAAGCGATGATAAGCGCCCTTGTTGATTTGTATAGGGCATTTCTGGCTGAAAACGGCGGGGGCAACGCGGAGCTTGAAAAGCGAATTAATTCAACAGATAATATAATACAGATGATTGACCTTGTCGCAACGCATCTCCCGATTTCAAACGATTCCAGACAGATAATACTTTGCGAGAGGAATATACGGAGCCGGTATGATTTTTTAATTAAAAGTATTTCTGACGAGATTAATATGCAGAGATACAAAAAGGAATATTTTTTAAAGATTAAACATCAGGTTGAGCAAAACCAGAAAGAATATTATCTTAGGGAGCAGCTTGGCATTATCCATAAAGAGCTTGGCGACGAGGACGTTGAAAGTGAATCCGACATTTTTTTTGCAAAATGTGAAAGCCTGGAAGCGCCGGAGGAAGTAAAGAACAAACTGTACGAGGAAATTAAAAGATTTAAGCGGATGTCGTCAATATCGTCTGAAGGCGCGGTTCTCAGGGGTTATATCGAGACGGTTCTTGAGCTGCCATGGAATAAAAAGAGCAGCGATAACAATAGTCTTACGAATGTCAGGGAAGTGCTTGAAAAAAATCACTATGGGCTTGAAAAGGTAAAGGAGCGTATTATGGAGTCTCTTGCCGTAAGAGAGCTTACGGATAACGCAAAGGCTCCGATTCTGTGCCTTATCGGTCCTCCGGGAACAGGCAAGACTTCCATTGTAAAATCAGTGGCGGAGGCGCTGGAGAAAAAATATATAAGACTCTGCCTTGGCGGAGTAAGAGACGAGGCCGAGATTAGGGGACATCGGAAAACATATGTCGGCGCGATGCCGGGAAGAATTATAACGGCTCTTAAGAGAGCCGGCGTTAGCAATCCGGTCATTCTTCTTGATGAGATTGACAAGGTAAGCAGTGATTTTAAGGGAGATACACATTCCGCGCTCCTCGAGGTTCTTGACCCGGAGCAGAATAAATATTTTACGGACCATTATATCGAAGTGCCGGTAGATTTGTCAGATGTGCTGTTCATATGCACCGCCAATTCCTCCCAGACGATTCCCCAGCCACTGTTAGACAGAATGGAGATAATTGAGATTGCAGGTTATACCGCAAATGAAAAGTTTCATATTGCATCGGAACATCTTGTTGGCAAACAGAGAAAACAGAACGGTTTAAAGAAAAGCAACTTTAAGCTTGACGACGGCGCCATAACGAAGATAATAAATGAATATACGAGAGAGGCCGGCGTGCGTGAGCTTGAGAGGGTTATCGGAAAGATTTGCAGGAAGACTGCAATGCAGATTGTTACCGGGGAGAAGAAAAGGGTGACGGTTACCGTCAGGAATCTTACAAAATATCTGGGCAAGGAAAAATATATGCCGGACAAAATTAATGAAGAGGACGAAATTGGAATCGTCCGGGGTCTTGCATGGACAAAAGTAGGAGGAGACACTCTGGAGATTGAAGTAAATATTGTCGGCGGAAAAGGAAAGCTTTCGCTTACCGGACAGATGGGCGACGTTATGAAAGAATCCGCAAAAACAGCTATAAGTTTTGTCAGGTCGGAATGTGAAAAATACGACGTCGATAAAAAATATTTTGAGGAACATGACATACATGTCCATATACCGGAGGGAGCGGTTCCAAAAGACGGTCCGTCAGCCGGTATCACTATGGCGACCGCGATAATGTCCGCAGTAGTCAGAAAGAAAGTCCGCGCCGACATTGCCATGACGGGCGAGATTACCTTAAGGGGGCGCGTACTTCCAATCGGAGGGCTCAAGGAAAAGCTGCTTGCGGCAAAAACTGCAGGAATTAAAAAAGTTCTTGTTCCTGAGAAAAACAGAAAAGATGTTGAAGAGATTGAGAAAGAAATAACCGATGGTATTATTATTATATACGTAGAGAGAATGGAACAGGTGCTTCTGAATGCATTTGTGGAAGAGAGAGGATAAATGAAAATTAAAAGCGCAAATCTCGAAACGGTGTGTGGAATCACAAGTGAATTACCGAAAAACGACAAAGTTGAGTTTGCATTTATCGGACGCTCGAACGTCGGAAAATCATCACTGATAAACTGCCTGTTAAATAGGAAGTCGCTTGCGAGAACATCGTCGCAGCCTGGTAAGACACAGACAATCAACTATTATAATATAAATAATGCGTTTTACCTAGTAGACCTCCCGGGGTATGGCTATGCCAAAATTTCAAAAGAAATTCAGGAAAAATGGAAGAAGATGATATTGAATTATTTTGAGACTTCGTGTATGCTTAGGGTTGTATTCCAGTTAATAGACATAAGGCATGAACCGACGGAGAAAGACGTGCAGATGTATAAAACTCTGCTTGGGTGCGGTTTCTGCCCAATTATAATTGCAACAAAATCAGATAAAATAAAAAAAGCACAGTATAATAAGCATATGGATATGATTACCGGAAAGCTGTCCGCGGTAGACGGCACGCCCGTTATACCGTTTTCCTCGTCGAGCCGCGAGGGAAGGGATGAGCTTTTGGGCTATATCAGCGAATATGCGGCATACTTTGGTAAGGATGAGGATATTGAAGAAGAAGAACAACAAGGAAGATAAATCTGACAGAATACGGTACTTTACATACAGAATAACAAGGTACTTATGGACAGCGTTATTATTATGCTGCACTGCATTGGTAATAATCCAGAATGCAGAAGCGAAAGGTAATAATGCGCTGTTCAATAACCGGCCGGCAAATAATACTGCCGGAAATAAGCCGGGATTAAATGAAGACGATGCAGACGGGGAACAGGTTGGCGGCGTTACACTTGAGGATATATATGAGGAAAAGGGTTTTCTCACTGAAGAAGATATTGAGAATGCATTTTTTGAGTTTGGCAAGAAAGAGTACACCGTAATATATGGGGATACGATTCCGGCAGAAATAAAATGCAACATTCCCGAGGAGGTATCAAGAATAGAATATGGCGGCGTGTCCGGCATTGCCGGGCTGACGGGATACAGTCACAAGGATAAAAGCGTTGGAATAAAAGGTTATTCCGCTGGTACCGCGACCGTTTCCATGAAAATGTACGTCACATTCTCAGACGAGGAAGGAATGTATGCCGGTGAGAAAGTCTTTGAGACAGAGAGCGATGTGACTGTCCTGCCGGCATTTACCGTAAAACTGTCTGTGGGTGAGTCATATAATCTTAATTATACCGATAATGATGAGTATTCGGGTATGATTTACGTGTCAGAGAATAACGGCGCCGGGTGCGTGGAATTTTCTGAAAATGAAATGACCGCGGTTGCCGTTGGACAGAGCAATATATATATTGAAGGCGAAGGCGGAAGAAGAATTCGTATAGGCTTTGTGTATACAGAGGCCGACAGTATATGTTTTGCCGAAAGTGACGTTAACAGGGCGGTGGGAAGCGTGCCATACAGGCTTAAGTTAAATAACGCGGATGGCAGGACGGTAACATGGTCGTCGTCGCAGCCGCATATCGCCTCCGTAAGCGCGGACGGAACGGTTACGCCGCTTTCTGTAGGCAGCACGACAATCACTGCGTCCGTCAAACGGTCGGACACGAAGAATACCACATATACGTGTGTGTTCAATGTTACGAACCCGGTCTTAAACCTTTCTTCGTTCAATCTTGCAAAGGGATATAGTATGGAAGTCGGACTTGCAGGAACTACTTCGGGGGGAAATTGGAGTTCGTCGAACAGCATCGTTGCCGGTGTGCATACGGGAGGCATATATTACTCAAATGCAGGCGGGTATAACAATTACGGCAATACGGCAACGGTACAGGCATATAAGAAGGGAACTGCCGTCATTTCCGTCGAGGTCGACGGCGTTGTAAAGACAGTATCCGTTACTGTCACCGAGCCAAAGATAAAGAAAAATTTTTATATTGTTACAAAAGGTACGAAACATATTATTAAGCTCTCAGGAACGGCGGCTAACAGCGTCGTAACATATACTAGCGTGAATAAAAAGGCGGCGTCAGTCACATCAAACGGGATTGTCAGGCTAAAGAAGATTGGCTATTGTCCAATTATTGTAGATGTGGACGGCGCAAAGTTCGTTGTATCATTCAATGTGGGACACAAAAAGGCCGTAAGGGCTGTGAATAACGCCCTTAAAGTTGAGGGTTCTGTATATTCGCAGGCCCGCAGGATGCAGAAAGGATATTATGACTGTTCATCACTCGTATGGAGGAGCTATAAGGGAACCGGCATGTATTTTGGGGACAGGCATTATGCACCGGTCGCTGCTAACGAGGCGGCTTACTGTGTCAGGACAAAGAAAAATATTCCTGCGAAATATGTGAACAAAATTAATAAGCTTAACGTAGGCGACCTTATATTTTATAAAAGATTACCAAAGAACGGCAGATATAAAAACATATACCATGTTGCGATATATATGGGACAGGACGGCGCGGTATTTGGCGACGAAACATATACATATGGCAAAATAATTCATGCAAATGGGTATAAGGTGACGCAGGCGGCGCTGTACAACCAGAAAAACTGTGTCGTTATCGGCCGCCCATTTAAGTAGGTATGTGTTATTTAAGCAGTGTTTTTATTAAATATGAATAGATATCATTGTTATGTACAGCCCAGTTCCTGCATGCGAGCCGGGCTGTCTCTTCGTCTGGGACAGTCAGTCCCAATGAAGCCAGAACTGAGTCGCGCTCCGTAATTTTACATGTTACAAAATATTCGTTCGTTCGAATGCGCGTATAATCCGAGACTACGGACAGTGATTCGATTATTTCGCTGAAATGTTCCTTTAAATAATCCTTAATTTCATTTTTTATGTCTTTGGATATCTCGTAATGGAAACATGCAAGCGTCTTCCTGCCGTCGTCCGTAATATTGTAATAGGTAGTTTTATGTGTCGAGGCCGATACGATAAGAGACTCGTCCTCAAGTTCGCTGAAAGATTTCTGTATGTTAAAATAATCGGTATACCCCGCTCCGAGTATATAATCGGATATAATTGCGTTTGATAATGCGAATTCCACTGAGTCAAGAAAATAAAGTATCATCAGTTTGAACAGTGTATGCGGTGTTGAAATCATAAACTTTCCTTTATCCTTTCTTCCATTTTTGCTAGAGCGTGTCCCGGATTGCCGGGGAGTAAAGCCGTCCCTGCCATGTGTTTTTTTCTTTGAGCTTTCTGTTAATGCTGTTAAGTACGCTTCTCTTTTTAAGGCTCCAAAGCGGGGCGATAAGCAGGTTAGAAGGGCCGTCGCCGGTAAGGCGGTGTATGACCATGTCTTCTGGAAGGCGCTCCAGACAATCTACGACAAGTTCCGTGTATTCATCCTCGGACAATATGTGGAATGTTCCGTAATAATCGGCCAAATCCGTATTTTTAAGGACGTGGAGCAATTGGAGCTTTATTCCGGATACGGAGCTTTTTGCAATATAGTCGATTGTTCCGAGCATATCGTCCCTTGTCTCATGCGGAAGACCCAGTATGACATGGACAATTATATCGATTGATTTCTCCGACAGTTCCGCCACAGCCTGATCAAACACATCGAGCGTGTAGCCGCGTCTAATAAACTTAGCCGTGTTCTCGTGGATTGTCTGTAGTCCGAGTTCAACCCATACAGGCTTAATTTTTTGCAGTTCACAAAGAAGAACCATGGTCTCCGGTGATAGGCAGTCGGGTCTTGTTGCTATGGATATGCCTGCTATTTTTTCGTGCGAAACGGCTTCATAAAATAGTTCCCTTAGATATTCCGTCGGTGCATATGTGTTTGTAAAGGACTGAAAGTAAGCGATATACTTTCCTCCGCATTTTTTGTTAGGGCTCATGTTCAATATGGCTTCGTCAATCTGCCCCGTAATGCTGCCGCACCGCCCGGTCGTAAAATCGCCGGAGCCCTTAGCGCTGCAGAATATACATCCGCGAGTACCTTTTGTACCGTCTCTTGTAGGACATGTCATACCAGCGTCAAGCGAAATTTTTTGAACTTTGAAACCATATATTTTTTTCAAATGATAATCAAGGGAGTGATATCTTTTTTCGCCCCAGAACATATGAATGTGTTTCCTTTCTAAATGCTGATTATGTTTTGGTTGTAAGGGGTTTCATTATATCCCTGAACAGTAACTTTGATATTATGATATTACGAATTATACATAAAATCAAGTTGCATTTCACAAATATATAGTGTATACTTTTATAAAACGTGACTGTTCACGTATTTCAATGTAATAGTCGTAGTTTCAGTTAGTTTCGTTATTATTTATTCCTAATTGTGAATTGATATAAAACATTTCGGATATAAAGTTGAGAATTTTTCTTCAAATAATGGTTTTTAGCTTTCAATGCAGTTTAAACATAATAGTATGAAGTACGGACGTGGGCGGTTTCGAAGGTGTGGATGTGAGACATATGTTTTCCCAAACAAATTATAACATTATAAAATTGAAACTTGAATAGGAGTAAAGTGTATGGATTATTCAAAAAAATCTCTTGTCGAACTGAGGGCAATAGCAAAGGAAAAAGGATTAAAAAGAATTACAACGATGAAAAAGCAGGAACTTATTAACGCCCTTGTAGAGTTTGATACGTCTTCGAAAGAAGAGGGGACGAATCATAAGAGCGAAAATAGTTCGGAGAGAAAAACGGCGGTTGAAAAAGACGGCGGGCAGATGAACGACGTGCTTGTTGAGAAAAGTATTACACCGTCGCCAAGACAGAATATGCGTATGAGGGGTATGGACAGAACCGTATCTGAAAGGAATCTGAGAACGCAGGAAAATAACCACAGGCAGACGAAGGAGGCGGCGGTAACTTCAAAATCAATCGATGTAAAACCGGCTCAGACAAGAATTATAAAACAGGGTCAGGGAAGAGACCATACATCCATGAGAGATTCCTCCATGGAATACAAGGCAAAGAACAATAACCAAAGGCAGCATATGAATTTCGGCAATACACAGGGCGCACGTCAGGAAAGGCAGGAACGTTCTGACAGGGCGGAGCATGGAACGTCCGGCAACACGGATGATATGGAACAGCTTGACAGCGGGGAAGTAAAGAGCGGAATACTCGAGGTCATGTCAGACGGGTATGGATTCATCCGATGCGATAATTTTCTTCCGGGAGAGCAGGACGTGTATGTTTCTCCGGCATTTATCAGAAGATTTGGATTACGAACCGGGGACGTTATTGTAGGTAATACGAAAGTAAGGTCGGCAAGCGAAAAGTTTTCGGCTCTATTATATATGAAATCTATTAACGGATATCCGGTAAACGTGTTATCGAGAAGAAAAAAATTTGAAGACCTTACGCCGATTTTTCCTAATAGCAGGATTCATCTTGAAACAGCGGGGGCCGGAACCGCTATGCGTATGGTGGATTTGATATCGCCTATCGGAAAAGGGCAGAGGGGAATGATTGTATCACAGCCTAAGACGGGTAAGACTACCCTGCTTAAGCAGGTTGCAAAAGCGGTTACATGCAACCATCCGGACATGCATCTAATTATACTGTTAATTGATGAGAGACCCGAGGAGGTCACAGATATAAAAGAGTCCATAGAGGGGGAGAATGTTGAAGTAATATATTCAACATTTGACGAATTGCCCGAAAACCACAAAAGGGTTTCCGAGATGGTAATTGAGAGGGCAAAGAGGCTTGTTGAGCATGGAAGGGACGTAATGGTATTGCTTGACAGCATTACAAGGCTGGCAAGGGCATATAACCTTACCGTACAGCCGAGTGGAAGAACACTTTCAGGAGGTCTTGACCCCGCGGCGCTGCATATGCCGAAGAGATTTTTTGGCGCAGCAAGGAATATGAGGGAGGGGGGAAGCCTGACTATTCTGGCAACAGCGCTTGTTGATACCGGCAGCCGTATGGACGACGTGGTCTTTGAGGAATTCAAGGGTACGGGCAATATGGAACTGGTGCTTGACAGAAGCCTTTCAGAGAAGAGAATTTTTCCGGCGATTGACCTTCCGAAATCAAGTACGAGGCGTGACGACCTTTTGTTAACGCAGCCGGAGATGGAGGCAAGCCTGCTTATGAGGAGGGCGTTGAACAGTTCAAAATCAGACGAGGCCGTCGAGCAGATTATAAAGATGTTTATGAGGACAAAAAATAATGCCGAGTTCATCGAGATGATAAAAAAGGTGAAAATAATATAATTACTCTTGCATTATAAAATAAACCATGCTATAATTAAAAAGCTGTTTTGTCTAAGGAGTTTAGCAGAACAAAGTTATATGCCCATAGCTTTTAGCGGGGGATTTGACTGAAGATGAGTACCGTCAGGTGCGCTTGATTTAGATTCAGAGAGGTGAAAAAGATGAAGCAAGATATACAGCCGACATACTATCAGGCAAAGGTTGTTTGTAACTGTGGGAATGAGTTCGTGACAGGTTCTACAAAAGAAGATATTCATGTGGAAGTATGCTCAAAATGCCACCCATTCTACACTGGACAGCAGAGAGCCGTATCTGCAAGGGGAGCTATTGATAAGTTCAACCGCAGGTATGGATTATCGCAGAACTAGTTAATTTGAAAGCAGGTCGGGATAACTATATCCTGACCTATTTTTTTTCATACGATTTAGAGCGTGTTTGAAAATTCATTCCCGCCATCTGCGTCCCCACTTTGCGGTATATTTACGCCAAATGCAGTCAACGTAGCCCGCTGCGCTTCCCTTATTTGGCACAAATCTCCTACACAGTGTGAAACGCATCTGGCAGAAAGCAATTTTCAAACACGCTCTAGGGAGTACAGTAAACAAAAGAGAGGGGGATGCGTGTGAAGTCGTCAGGCATAGGCGGAATGGCTGTAATTGAGGGCGTCATGATGAAAAATAAATCTGAATACGCCGTGGCAATTCGAAAGCCGGATAACACAATTGAGGTAAAAAAAGATGTGTATGTGGGTCTTGGTGAACGTGTGGGAATATTTAAATTACCCATATTAAGGGGGATTGCGTCATTTATTGACTCGCTTTCACTTGGAATGAACACATTGTCATACTCTGCGGAATTTTACGAGGATGCGCCCGGTGAAAAAAAGGACGGCGGTAACGACAGTGATAAGGACATTGATAAGAATAAGAACGGCGGTAAGGATAATATAGTAATGGGTATTACCATGACAATTGCAATAATTATTGCGGTTGCATTATTCGTGCTTTTACCTTTTTATATAATGGAGCTGTTGAAAGGACAGATTACCTCGCAGATTGCAAGAAGTATTGTCGAGGGAGTGATAAGGCTGGTTCTATTTATATTATATGTGAGGGCCATCACCCTGATGCAGGATATAAAACGGGTGTATATGTATCACGGAGCAGAACACAAGGCGATTAACTGTGTTGAGAGGGGATATGAGCTGACTGTCGAGAATGCGCGGAAACAGACGAAGGAGCATAAGAGGTGCGGAACCAGCTTTCTTTTGTATGTTGTGCTTTTAAGTATAATATTCTTTGCATTTATCAATGTGGGGCAGGTCTGGCTCAGGATGGTTATAAGAATTCTTCTTGTACCGGTAGTTGCCGGCGTTGCATATGAATTCATAAGGCTTGCCGGAAGGACGGATAACGTAATAATGAACATACTCAGCAAACCTGGTCTCTGGCTTCAGGGGCTTACGACAACCGAGCCGGACGATGAGATGCTTGAAACGGCGATTGCCGCAGTTGAGGCGGTATTTGACTGGAGGGGATTCCAGTCGGGAAATGTCCATCTGAATCATCTTCATGTTGATGATTCGGATGATGAAGTGATTCCGGCAGGTGAGGATGAGATAAATGACAGTTTCCCTAAGAGGACTTCGGCTTTTGAGGAAGTGTTGTTTGACGAGGATGACGAGGACGACGAGATTCTCAAGGCCCTTGACAAGTTTTTTGAGATGGGCGATGATGAGGAAAATGATTCGAAATAGTTTTTGTGTATACGGGATTACTTCCGGTGATTGAATAATATGATACTTAGGGATATGTTGAAACAGGGTGCAGATACTTTACGGAAAGCCGGCGTCATTGAACCCGGACTTGATGCGTGGTATCTGCTGTCCTATTGTATGGGAATAACAAAATCGCGTTATTATATGATGCAGGACGAGATTCCCGATAATAATACTATAAAAAGATATAACGAACTAATAAATGAGAGAAGCACAAGAAAACCGTTACAGTATATAACCGGTTCGCAGGAATTCATGGGACTTGCATTTGCTGTCAATGAGAATGTACTAATACCCAGACAGGACACGGAAGTATTGGTTGAACGTGCAATGGGTCTTTGTCGGGGCAGACGGATTCTTGACATGTGTACCGGCTCAGGCTGTATAGCGGTTAGTATAGCGGTCTTAGGACGTCCTGAGAGCGTGGATGCGTCGGATATCTCAGAAGCCGCTTTACAATTGGCAAAAAAGAATTCAATCAAAAACGGGGCCAGTGTTTCATTTATTCTGAGCGATATATGGGACAATATAACGGGTGAGTATGATGTTGTCATATCTAACCCTCCGTATGTGACGGCTGGCGAGATGGGTGAATTGATGCCCGAGGTTGGAACGTATGAGCCGGGGAACGCATTGTATGGAGGATGCGACGGCTTGGAGTTTTACAAACGGATAGTATCCGGGGCGCACGGACACCTTGCGAAGAACGGTTACATTTTTTTTGAAATCGGGTGTAAACAGTCTGTTGCTGTTTCCAAAATACTGGCGCAGAATGGTTTTGGCGATATAAGAACAGAAAAGGATTTGTCAGGCCTTGACAGAGTTGTGTGGGCCCGCAGGAAATAATGGAGGTAAAGACTTATGTTTGAGAATTTAGAGGAAGTGCTTTTGCATTATGACGAGGTTATTCATGAGCTCAGCGAGCCTGACGTTTTGAATAATCAGGAAAAGTACCGTTCCCTTATGAAAGAGCAGACCGACCTTGAACCTGTTGTTGAAAAATACAAGGAATATAAGGAAGTAAAAGCAGGTATCGAGGACAGCCTTCTCCTACTTGAGGAAGAAAAGGACGAAGATATGAGGGAGCTTGCCAAGGAAGAACTCTCCGAATGCAGGGGAAGAATCGAGCAGATTGAGCATGACTTAAGGATTCTTATGCTTCCGAAAGACCCCAACGACGATAAGAATGTAATCGTAGAGATTCGCGGCGGTGCGGGCGGGGACGAGGCCGCTTTATTTGCCGCAAATCTTTTCAGGATGTACAGCCGCTACGCCGAGCGAAACAACTGGAAGATAGATATGATTAATTCAAATGAGAACGGAATCGGAGGATTCAAGGAAGTTGTATTTATGATTGACGGCGACGGGGCTTATTCAAAACTCAAGTATGAGAGCGGCGTACACCGCGTGCAGAGAATACCCGTAACAGAAAGCGGCGGGCGTATCCACACTTCGACTGCGACTGTTGCCATTATGCCCGAGGCCGAGGAAGTCGACGTTACTATTGATATGAACGACTGCAAGTTTGACGTGTTCAGGGCATCTGGAAACGGCGGACAGTGCGTCAACACAACCGATTCCGCAGTTCGACTCACACATCTTCCGACTGGTATAGTAATATCGTGTCAGGATGAGAAATCACAGCTTAAGAATAAGGATAAGGCTCTCAAAGTGTTAAGGTCGCGTCTGTATGAACTTGAGTGTGCAAAGGCGCACGACGCGGAGGCGGAGGCGAGAAGAAGCCAGGTCGGAACGGGCGACAGGTCAGAAAAGATTCGGACATATAACTATCCGCAGAGCAGAGTTACGGACCACAGGATTAAGCTGACTTCGCACAGGCTTGACGAGATAATGGACGGAGAACTTGGCGAGATAATACAGTCGCTCACGGCGGCCGATCAGGCTGCGAAGCTTA
The DNA here is from genome assembly GCA_022790615.1 of Lachnospiraceae bacterium. GTDB lineage: Bacteria > Bacillota > Clostridia > Lachnospirales > Lachnospiraceae > V9D3004. Next base: position 10,717 of record JAAVXK010000130.1, on the reverse strand, counting down.
GCAGGCTTAATGAAGACAGGTGAAGGTATTAATCAAACAATCTTCCGAACCGGGCAGGCATATTCTGTATTGGTTTGGGGGATTTTTTGCATTGCAATAGAGGGAAAGACGATTGTATAATTTAGTGAATAATAGAATTAACGGTAACTGGGAGAGTGTATAACATGATAGCGATTATTGTTGCGCATGACAAAGGCAGGGTAATCGGAAAGAACGGGCATATTCCCTGGAATATTGAGGGAGAGAAAAGACGTTTCAGGGAACTGACTACCGGAAATGTCGTAATAATGGGCAGAAGGACATATGACGAGATAGGCAGGCCGCTTCCAAATCGAGAGACTATAGTGGTTTCAAGTACGCATGTATATGACGGTCCTGCGTGCCGGACTGCATCGTCGCTGCCAGAAGCTATTGAAATGGCCGGAGAGAAAGACATATATATTGCCGGAGGCGAGAAGTTATATGAGGAGGCGCTTCCGCTTGCGGACAGACTGTATATTACCGAGATAGACGCGGAATTTGAGGGGGATACTTATTTCCCCCAATATGATAACGATATGTATGAGCGTGTTGTATGTGAACATGTTGACGGGGGGATTCCCTATACGTATGTGACGTTATATAAAAAACCCGGAACCATATAAGGCATCCGGGTTTATACCTTTGTAAATTTCACTATCTTATTCAGATAACTTTCCAAGGAACTCAATCATTCGTTCATTTGAGGAGTTAAATACTTCTTCAGGCGTTCCCTCCTCGGCTATAACGCCCTTATCCATAAATATAATATAATCGGCCACATTTTTTGCAAAATTCATTTCGTGCGTGACAATGACCATTGTCATATGTTCGGCGGCGAGGTCTTTTATTACTTTCAAAATCTCGCCTATAAGCTCCGGGTCAAGCGCCGACGTAGGTTCGTCAAAAAATAAAATTCTCGGCTTTAGCGCAAGGGCTCGTGCAATCGAAACGCGCTGACATTGGCCGCCCGATAGTTGCTGGGGATAATACTCCGCCTTGTCCTCCAATCCCATCTTTTCAAGCAGCTCCATCGCCTCTTTTTTTGCCTGCTCTTTCGGAAGTTTTTGAATTCTAACGGGAGCGTCCATTATATTTTGTAACACGGAACGGTGTGGAAACAGATTAAAATTCTGGAACACAAGTCCAAAATATTTTCGGATTTCCTGTCTTTCCCGTTTTCCCGCCGTTCGGGTGTTAGGAAGACCGTCGTATAATATTTCCCCGCCGTCGGGCTGTTCTAACATTGTGGCGCACCTGAGAAGCGTTGATTTGCCGGAGCCGGATGGTCCGATAATTGCAAGAACCTCACCCTCGTTTACCTCAAGTGATATATCTTTTAATACTTCAAGGTCCCCAAAACTTTTTTCCAAATGATTGATTTTAAGTAAGTTCATATTAAGACCTCCTATCGGTAATAACTAAGTCTTTTTTCCAGCTTTGCAAAAGCCCCGGCGACTATCAGGTTAAAGATATAGTATATGATACCTGCCAGAATAAATGCCATAACGGTCCTGTCTGACGCCGCAATCTGTTTTGCTATGGTGAACATCTCGGCTACGGAAAGCGTAAATGCCAAAGAAGTGTCTTTTATGAGGGTAATGGTTTCGTTCGTAACCGGCGGTATGATTCTCTTAATTACCTGCGGAAGGATAATGTAAAAAAATGTTTTCACGCGGTTGTAACCGAGCATTTCGGCCGCCTCATATTGTCCGATTGGTATGCCCTCTATTCCAGAGCGGTATATTTCGGCAAAATAAGCGGCGTAGTTCAGAACGAATCCGATAAATATCGCAATTATCTTATAGGAGGATGTATTTGGAACCCTGAATATGTAGTAGGGCCCGAAATATACTACAAATAACTGCAGCATAAGTGGGGTTCCGCGCATGACCGATATATAGATTTTCGCCAGTATACGGAGCACGGCGAAACGCGACATCCTTACAAAACATAAAAGCAGTCCGAGAATTAATGAGCCGACCAAGGTGACAACGAATATTTCAAGGGATACGAGGGCACCTTTGAGAAGCATATTCAGCATTGTTTGTATTTCCATTCATACAGCCTCCTCGATAAACAGTATTACGTGTCCATTTTACTTTCCAAGACAGATTACATCCTGCTGGTCCCATTTTGTCGCAATCTCAACAAATGTACCATCCTCAAGCATTGCGTTGAGCGTCTCCTGCACCTTGTCGCAAAGAGCGTTGTTTCCTTTTTTAAATCCTATGCCATACTGCTCTGTTGACAATTCTTCTTCCATTATGGAGAATGTATCTTCCTTGTCCTTGACATAATACTGGGCTACCACTTTATCAAGCGCAACTGCGTCGGCAGCTCCGCTCTCAAGAGTCATAAGCGCTGAGTTGTAATCAGCAACCTGTGTAAGTTCGCCGAATGTCTCTGTTACGGACATCAGGTCATCGCTTTCAAGAGCCGTAAGGGCGGCTGAGTCAGCCTGTACCAGAACCGTTTTATCAGCAAGGTCGGAAAGTGTAGTTATGCCCGAATCCTTTTTGGTTATAATAACCTGGGAATTATCAACATATGGTTTCGACCATGTATAGTCGTCCTCCCTGCCATTGATTGTGAAACCGTTCCATATACAGTCAATCGAACCTGAATTAAGTTCCATATCTTTCGCGTTCCAGTCAATAGGATTTTTTACCAGCTCCCAGCCGTTTCTTTTGCAGACTTCCTCTGCAAGGTCTAGGTCGAAGCCCACATACTCACCGTTCTCGTCCATATATCCGTATGGCGGATATTCTGCGTCAAATCCTACGGTAAGCTTCGTGCGTGATTCCTCAGCGGAATTTTCTTTTTTTCCACAGCCTGTAAGAGTACCGAGAACGCATACGGCGGCAAGGCCAAGCGCCGCAATTTTTTTAATGTTTTTCATATTATTTCCCTCCAGTATAAAAGTGTAAACAACTAATAGTATAGCACATCATAATGCGGCATGACAATAAAATATCGAATCAACATTCAAATTTTTTATGCTGTACGCAATACAAATGTGTTATAGTTTGTTTGCTTCATTTGCCTTGTTATAACAGCAAAATTATGCTACAATATAAGTTAGCTTATTAGCTGCAAGGGGGTAGACTTATGGAGACAAGGCTTTGGCGTGAAATGCTTATGCCGTATTACGCAGCTGTGGATGAACTCAAAATGAAATTTGAGCAGATTGCAAAAGAATGTCGAGACCTGGGGATATATTCGCCTATTGAAACCGTAAAGGGGAGAGTTAAGCGTATACCGAGCATACTAGAAAAGGCACAGAAGAAAGATATTGAGATAGAGGACATAGAGAGCCTGATTCAGGACATTGCGGGGATAAGGATAATATGCCAGTTTGTCGAGGATATTGAGTCGGTAGTCGAGATAATCCGTAAGAGAAAAGACATGACTATTCTTGAGGAGCGCGATTATGTAACGACGAGCAAACCGAGCGGATATAGGAGCTATCATATTATAATAGAGTACGAGGTACATATGTATGACGGAATTAAGAGTATAAAGGCGGAGATTCAGATAAGAACGCTTGCAATGGATTTCTGGGGAACCATTGAACACTCGCTGCAGTACAAGTACAACGGCAAGATGCCGTCGCATATAAGGGCGAGGCTTCATGCGGCTGCTGAGGCGATTGTCATGCTTGACAATGAAATGTCCACGGTCAGGAGCGAGATAATGGACGCCCAGAACGATATGCAGAATACCGACTATATAATTACCGAGATATTATGTAATATACAAAATCTTTACGGGGTAGCTAATACAAGGGAAATTAATAAGATACAGGATGAATTTTACAGATTATACGAACTTAAAAATACGGATATGCTGCAAAGGTTCTGTAATGAGCTCGATATTATAGCGGAGGGTTACAGGGCGCAGTCGATACAGGAGGGATTTTAGTGCTGTCAGGAATTGACGCGGTGTTGTTTGACCTTGACGGTACTCTCATAGATTCCATGTGGATGTGGGAGGCAATAGATATAGAATATCTTGCCAGGTTCGGCATTCCGTTCGAGAAAAGTTACCAGCAGGGAATTGAGGGAATGAGCATGACTGAAACTGCCGTGTACTTTAAGGAACGTTTCGGGATAAAGGATTCGGTTGAAAAAATGAAAGCCGACTGGAACGACATGGCCATACATAAGTACCGCCATGATATTAAATTAAAGCCGGGCGTTATGGAATTTTTAATTTGGCTGAATAAAAATGGAATTAAGACGGGAATAGGCACAAGTAATTCGATGGAATTATGCGTTGAGGCGCTGAGCGCAAGGGGAGTGGAGGATTATTTTCAGTCCGTACATACGTCAAATGAGGTGAAGGCCGGAAAGCCTTCGCCTGATATATATCTTCTTGTTGCAAAGGAACTCGGCGTCGAGCCTGAAAGGTGCCTTGTGTTTGAGGATTTGTATCAGGGTATATGCGCGGGAAAGAATGCAGGGATGAAAACGTGCGCCATAGCGGATGATTACTCGAAAGATACGTGGCAGAAAAAGATAGAAGCCGCCGATTACTGGATAAATGACTTTACGGACGATTTGGTCCTGCAGGTTATGAGATAAATTTACGAAGCCGGTTTAACACCTGCTTCGTTCCGTACATGCTGACCGGAATCCATATTATGGAGGCGTTGATTATATCAGCGTTTGCCCTGAGTGTATGCAAATTTTCGTTGTACAATATTGACAAATCAACGCAATCGCTTATTTAAGAAAAGATGGGAAAGGAATAATACGGAATATGAAATTAGAGATTGAAAAAGGCAGTTTTGGATATATAAAGAGGAAGAAGAAAAGGCAGATTCTATTAGTATTTCTAATGCTTTTTATCGCGGCCGTAATGTTTATAACCGGATTATTCCTTCATAAGTTTGACAAGTCGAATCTCTGTACGATGCTCGCAATACTTATGGTCCTTCCGATGGCTAAGTTTTTTGTCATATATGTGGTCATGTTTCCTTACAAATCGGTGAGCAGGGAGCGCTATGATGCTGTCAGGGAAAAGCTTGCCGGCGAGGCCGAGCTTATGACCGACATGGTTATAACCTCGTCCGATATAGCAATGAATCTTGACTTTATTATCATTACTGATAATCAGGTTCTTGGACTTGCCGGAAAGAAAAAGCAGGACATAAAGTATATAGAGGATTATCTGAAGAAGACGCTTGATTCGAATAAGCTTGACAGTTTTACTGTCAAAATATTTGATGATGAAAAGCAGTTTGAAAAGTGTATTCCTTACAGACAATTTGAAAAAAATGCATTGCAGGAGGACGCTCTTAAGATTATAAGGACGCTGGCGGTATGAGAGAAATTATTATTGATAACAGGGAATCCGGACAGAGGTTTGACAAATATCTTAAAAAATATCTGCGTCAGGCCGGTTCCGGATTTATATACAAAATGCTTCGGAAAAAAAATATTACTCTTAACGGACGCAAGGCTTCAGGAAATGAACTTTTATCAGAGGGCGATTCCGTTAAGATGTTTTTTTCAGACGATACTTTTGAAAAGTTTACGGCCGGTGCGCCGGACAGGGAAAATGAAGCGCGAATAAGGAAATATGATGTGGAGATATTGTATGAGGATGACGATGTTATATTTCTGAACAAACCCGTGGGACTTTTATCACAGGGGGACGGCAAAGGCGGCGTTTCGCTTGTAGATATATTATCGTCATATCTGGCCCATACTGATGAGAGGTCTGGAAAACCTTCGGGATTCAGGCCCGGAATATGCAACAGGCTTGACAGGAACACGAGCGGCGTAGTTGCGGCCGGAAAAACCGTGAGGGGACTGCAGGAACTGTCCGAGGCCATCAGGACAAAGACTGTTCATAAAATATATGCGTGCGTCGTCGAGGGACAGGTGGACGAAGGAAAATGCCTTAAAGGATATCTGACGAAAGATTCCGCCAAAAATATCGTTTCCGTATCCGATGTAAAGACGGAGGGAGCCTCATATATTGAGACTATATACAGACCGGTAAAAACAAACGGTCTTGTCACGCTTCTTGAGGTAGAACTGGTAACGGGAAAGTCGCACCAGATAAGAGCGCATATGGCAAATGAGGGGCATCCCGTTGTGGGCGATGTGAAATATGGTTCAAAGATTAAGCAGCCGGCCGGATATCAGCTATTGCATGCCCATAAGATGGTTTTTGACAAGACGGCAGACGTGCCGGCTTCCATAGCGGGACTGGTTATAGAGGCACAGATACCAGTTCATTACATCAGGTATTTTGAATGATTCATTTGCTTGCTAATATCTGCTAATGATTATAAGGAGTTTTGCAAACACCTATAAGAAATGTATACAGGGAGGAAAACCGCGATGCCGTCATGGAACTCAAGAGGTCTCAGAGGACAGGGGCTTGAGGAGCTTGTGAATCTGACAAATGAAAAGTACCGCGACAGGAAGCTTGCAGTTGTCCAAAAGGTTCCGACGCCGATTACGCCCATTAAAATTGACTCTGAGACAAAGCAGATTACGCTCGCGTATTTTGAGCAGAAAAGTACTGTAGACTATATCGGGGTTGTTCAGGGAATTCCGGTCTGCTTTGACGCCAAAGACTGTATGGGGACAACCTTTCCACTGCAAAACGTACACGAGCACCAGATACGGTTCATGAAAGAATTTGAAGAGCAGAGCGGGGTTGCGTTTTTGCTGATTCATTTTGCGGAAATTGACACATACTATTACCTGCGGTTTGCAAAACTGTATGAGTTCTGGCAGCGGGCAGAGAATGGCGGACGGAAAAGCTTCAGATATGAAGAACTTGACGAGAAATATCAAATATCAACGCACGAGGGAGTATTTGTACATTACCTTGAGGCGCTACAGCTTGACTTAGATGAAAGGGAGGAATAATAACATGGCAAAGATTACAGTATTTATTGCGGATGGAACAGAGGAAATAGAGGCGCTTACAGTCGTCGACCTTGCAAGGAGGGCGGGCATTGAAGTTGATACGGTGTCCGTAAATGACAGCACGACCGTAACAGGCTCGCACAATATAAAAATCATATTGGATGCGGTTATCGGACAGGTTGCATGGGATGCTGTCGATATGATTGTACTTCCGGGAGGAAAAGTCGGGGTTGATAACCTGAAAGCGTGTACAAAGCTTACTGACAAGCTTCAGGAATTCGCGCGTGACGGAAAACCGCTTGCTGCAGTATGCGCGGCTCCGTCAATTTTGGGCGGACTTGGACTCCTTGACGGAAAGAAGGCAACCTGCTACCCGGGATTTGAAGATAAGCTTACGGGGGCCGAATATGTAAAAGAGCCGGTAGTAAAGGACGGCAATATAATTACGAGCAGGGGACTGGGAACGTCTATACAGTTTGCGGCTGCAATAATAGAGTACCTTGTAGGTAAAGATACGGCTGACAAGGTTTTGAATCAGATTATATATAATGATTGACAAGACTGCTTTTCCATGCGCAGATAGATGTTGTTGGTCGTTGTATTATAATATTATGTAAAATTATATTGTACCGGTTGGCCGGTTTTTTGACCGCCTGTATAAAATCATTTATATTAGAAGTGGATTGCAGCCGTACAGGTGGAAATGTATTGGAGGTTTCATTATGAATAAGCTGCCGAAAAGAGAACAGGCAAAAGAGGAATACTGCTGGAACATGAAGGATATGTATGCCACGGATGACGAGTGGGAGAGGCATTATGCGGAGGTGGAAAAAAAGCTTGCGGAATACGGCGTTCTAAAGGAAGGCGCAGAACAGGACGCGGGCGCGCTTTTGAGGCTTCTTGACTTTAACGCATCCACGGAAGAGGCTGCGGAGAAAATATATGTGTACGCAAACCAAAAATGCCACGAAGATATGGCCGTTGCTTTGTATCAGGATATGTCGCAGCGGGCTTCTTCGCTTCTTGTAAAGCTTGAGTATGAGTCGGCGTATATTAGGCCGTTAATAATGGGGCTTGGCAGGAAAAAAATTGATGAATTCATAGGCAGAGAAAAAGGGCTTGGCTTCTATGAGAGATATTTTGACAATATAATAAGAAAGAGCGAGCATATTCTTGACGGCAGCGCCGAGGCGCTTCTGGCGCGTACAAGCGACATAGCGCAGGCTCCGTCAGACATATTTGCGATGTTTAACAATGCGGATGTGAAGTTTCCGGAAATAGACGATGGAAAAGGAAATAAGGTACAGATTACGAACGGAAGATATACGACGTTTCTGCAGAGTCCGGTGCGCAGTGTCAGAAAGGCGGCGTTCGAGGGCCTGTACGGTGTATATGAGGCGCATAAAAATATGCTTGCGGCGACGTATCGCGGTAACGTAAAGCAGCATTTGTTTTATACAAAAGTAAGGAACTATGAGAGCGCTGAGGCGTACAGCCTTGACGACGCGAATATTCCGGTGAGCGTGTATGACAGCCTGATACATGCAGTCAGAAAACATCTTCCGCTTATGCACAGATATGCTGCAATTCGCAAAAGGATGCTCGGTCTTGACGAGATGCATATGTATGATTTGTATGTGCCTTTAGTCCCGGACGCGGATAAAAAGATAAGCTATGAGGAGGCCAAGAAACTTGTACTTGCGGGCCTTAAGCCGCTTGGGGAGGAATATCTCGGACTTCTTAAAAAGGGATTTGACGGCGGATGGATTGATGTGTATGAAAATGAGGGTAAAAGGTCGGGAGCTTACTCGTGGGGCTGTTACGGCGTACATCCTTACGTGCTTTTGAATCATCAGGATAACTTAAACAGTGTATTTACCCTTGCGCACGAGATGGGTCATGCGCTTCACTCTTATTACTCTGATAGGAACCAGCCTTATATATATGCGGGATATAAAATTTTTGTAGCCGAGGTTGCGTCGACCTGCAACGAGTCGCTGCTCGTAAACTACCTAATCGACAACAGTACGGACAGGAAAGAAAAAATGTACCTTATTAATTATTTTCTTGAGCAGTTTCGGACGACGTTTTTCAGGCAGACTATGTTTGCCGAGTTTGAGAGGATTACGCACCGCATGGCGGCGGACGGTGAGACGCTGACCGCTGAAAATATGTGTGATATTTATAAGAAGCTGAATGAGGAGTACTTTGGAGAGGCTGTTTATGTCGACGAAGAAATTGCGATGGAGTGGGCGAGGATACCGCACTTTTATACGCCGTTTTATGTCTATCAGTACGCAACCGGATTTGCCGCGGCAGTTTCGATATCGTCCGCTATATTGTCGGGCGACGCCGGAGTGCTTGAAGGGTACCGCAGTTTCCTAAAGAGCGGCGGCTCAATGGACCCGATAGACCTGTTAAAGCTCTGCGGGGTTGATATGACGGAGAGCGGCGCGGTTGACAGATGCATGGAGACATTTGAGCGGCTTCTCGACGAGTTTGAGAGATAGCCGTTGTCATGTCCGTGTGTTTTTGGCCGAGAGGCGTATGAGCGCATACACGTTTGGAATTATGAGAAGCAGGTTGAATGTGTCGGCGACTTCCCATATTTTTTCAAGGGAGAAGTTACACCCGGAAAATACCATGAATACGTAGAGCGCTTTTATATACGGAAGCGCTCTGTCTTTTTGGGCGCCGAATATAAATGCAGCCGCCTGCTCGCCGATAAAAAACCAGCCTATAATAGTTGATACTGCGAAGCCTGCAATAGAAAGGCACAGTAAAAGATTGCCGGCATACGGTATGGATGAGAAAGCGGCGTTTAGGTATCCGCCGACCGAGTATCCCTCGATGGAGGAAGGGTTTGCAAGGTAACTGCTTATTATTACGAGACCGGTGATGGTGCATATTACAATAGTGTCCCAAAATGTCGCCGTCATGGATATAAGGCCCTGCTCTTTCGGAGGGAGCGAGCTTGTTCCGGCGAATACTCCGGCGGAGCCAAGTCCCGCCTCATTCGTAAACAGACCCCTTGCTATACCATATCTTGCCGCGCACATCAGGGAACCTCCCGCGATTCCGCCGGCCACGGAGCCGGGAGTCAGCGCGCGGGAGAATACAAGATATATGCTTTCCGGTAAATAGTACGCGTTGTGTATAAGCAGGTATATGCAGCATATAATAAATACCATGCACATGGCAGGTACTACGCGCTCGCATACTTTCATTATCGATTTTTTTCCGCCGACGATGACAAAGCCGGCGATTAACGACACGAGCAGACCCGTCACGACCGGGTGTATTCCAAGGGTTTTGTTAAATGAGTCGGCGACCGCGTTTGACTGCGTGAGACATCCTGTTCCGAGACAGACAAGCAGCAGGAACAGGGCGTACATGAATCCGAGATGTTTTTTGCCGAGAACATTTTTTAAGATATACATAGGCCCGCCGCCGTGTTCTGTTTTGTGGGCCGCAGCAAAGTAACATTCGTAGTATGTTGTCGCCATTCCAAGAAAACCGGTCACAAAACACCAGAACAGCGCCCCCGGACCGCCGAGAGCAATTGCCGTCGACACGCCGATAATATTGCCCGTGCCAAGCGTTGCCGCAAGTGTTGTAGCAAGTATACTGAAGCCGTGTTCCCTGCCAAGCGAAAGTTTAATGCCTTTCAGTACTTTACGCTGGATTATTGAACTTCTCACCGTCAAAAGAATATGCGTTGAAAGAAGGATAATCAGCATAGGGCCGCTCCAGCAGAAGGCGTTAAAATTTTTTATAAACTCATACATGTATACAAACCTAATAAG
>JAAVXK010000119.1 GCA_022790615.1 Lachnospiraceae bacterium | reverse complement strand
TAGCATGGAAATTATTAAATAATCCTTAAAGGGGGGCAATGTTGCTTAGTTGCAAACATAACGATTAGCCTTTCAGCCTCAAAAAATACTTGAATAACAATACAGATTCATATATACTATAATTTATTCCTATAAGCAACGGTATTAAACTGAAAGCAGACGGAAGGCAGAAAATGCCCAACCCGTTGCGACGGGCTTATCTGCAGGGGAAATGTAGAAGAAAGGTTTGGTACAACATAATGATTGAATTAAAAAATGTTTCCTACACGGTCAAAGACGATGATAAGGAAATTGATATATTAAAAAATATTAATCTTAAAATAGATGACAGGTTCGTCGCCATAACAGGGCCGAACGGCGGCGGCAAATCAACGCTGGCAAAAATGATTGCGGGTATTATTAAGCCGGATGAGGGAACAATTCTCTTTGACGGGCAGGATATAACGAACGCTTCAATTACCGACAGGGCAAATATGGGAATAAGTTATGCGTTCCAACAGCCCGTGAGATTCAAAGGAATTACCGTGATGGATTTGATAAAGCTTGCGGCCGGCAAGGATATCTCGGTTGCGGGAGCGTGCGAATACCTGTCGGAGGTTGGTCTCTGTGCAAGAGACTATATTACGAGGGAGGTCAACGCAAGCCTTTCGGGCGGTGAGCTCAAAAGAATTGAGATTGCGATGGCGCTTGCCAGAAGCACAAAACTTACAGTGTTCGACGAGCCGGAGGCGGGGATTGATTTGTGGAGTTTTCACAATCTCATAGAAGTGTTTGAGAAAATGCATGAGAAGATACAGGGTTCTATTATGATAATATCTCATCAGGAGAGAATATTAGACATTGCAGATAAGATAGTTGTTATATCGGACGGCAGGGTTGCCGCTGAGGGAAGAAAAGCGGATATACTTCCGGAGGTTTTAAACGGGAGCACAAGCTGCAAATTCTTTGAAAAGAGGAAATAACAAGAGTAAGATATATATATTTTGATACTGTTGGAATGAGTTAAAAAAGGAGAGTTGATATATGGACGAGATACAGAAAAACCTTTTAGAGGCTGTTGCAGGTCTCCATGAAATTCCCGTCGGGGCTTATAATATACGCTCTAACGGCGAGCTTGCAGGGCGCTCGACTACGGATAATATAGATATAGTTACGAAGACGGACAAGCAGGGAATCGATATATATGTGAAAGACGGTACACGCAATGAGAGTATGCATATACCGGTACTGCTCAGTCAGTCGGGGCTTGAAGAGATGGTATATAACGACTTTCATATAGGCAGCAATTGTGATGTGACAATCGTTGCCGGCTGCGGAATACACAACAGCGGCGACGGTACGTCGAGGCACGACGGAATCCATTCTTTTTTTGTCGGAGAGAATTCAAAAGTAAAATATGTTGAGAAGCACTACGGACAGGGCGACGGCAACGGTGAGAATATAATGAATCCAACTACTGTTGTAGAACTTGGACGCGACAGTTATATGGAAATGGACACAGTGCAGATTAAGGGTGTGGACTCCACTAAGAGGAAAACAACGGCAAAGCTGGACGATGGCGCCAAGCTGATAATAAAAGAAAAGATAATGACGCATGGAAAACAGACCGCAGAGACTAATTTTGAAGTTGACATGAACGGTGAGAACTGCAGTACGGACGTTATATCAAGGTCTGTTGCAAGGGATGATTCTCACCAGATATTTTATTCGAAAATTAACGGCAATAACAAATGTGCCGGCCATACGGAGTGCGACGCCATAATTATGGACGGCGCAAGTGTCAGCGCAATTCCTGAGATAACTGCCAAGCATATAGATGCAAGCCTGATTCATGAGGCGGCGATTGGTAAGATAGCCGGGGAACAGCTTATCAAGCTTATGACGCTCGGGCTTACGGAGAGCGAGGCGGAGGAACAGATAATAAGCGGGTTCCTTAAATGATATGGTACAAGCGCCAATAGGCTGTGTGTTATATTTTATTTTAAATGAATCAAATGTACAGGAGGAATAAATATATGTTGGATATGAAATTTGTCAGGGAGAATCCTGACATAGTGAAGCAGAATATAAAGAACAAGTTTCAGGACGATAAACTGCCGCTTGTCGACGAGGTAATAGAGCTTGATAAAAAGTCTCGTGCGGCCAAGCAGGAGGCGGACAGCCTGCGCGCTGAGAGAAATACTCTGTCAAAGCAGATTGGCGCGCTTATGGGTCAGGGCAAGAAAGAAGAGGCTGAGGAAGTAAAGAAAAAGGTAAATGAGAAGTCAGAATATCTTGCAAAGCTTGAGGAGGATGAAAAGGAGCTTCAGGAAAAGGTTACCAGAATAATGATGGTTATACCGAATATTATTGATTCTGACGTCCCAATTGGAAAAGACGACAGTGAAAACGTCGAGGTGGAAAAATACGGCGAACCCGCGGTTCCTGATTTTGAAATTCCTTATCATACCGAGATTATGGAAAAGCTTAACGGAATCGACCTTGACTCTGCGAGAAGGGTTGCAGGCAACGGATTCTATTACCTTATGGGAGATATCGCAAGGCTTCACTCGGCGGTTATATCTTATGCAAGAGACTTTATGATTGACAGGGGATTTACTTACTGCGTTCCTCCGTTTATGATTCGGAGTGATGTAGTGACAGGCGTTATGAGCTTTGCCGAGATGGATGCAATGATGTATAAGATTGAGGGAGAGGACTTGTATCTTATCGGTACAAGCGAACATTCCATGATTGGAAAGTTTATTGATACAATGATACCGGAGGCAGAACTTCCGAAGACGCTCACAAGCTATTCGCCGTGTTTCAGAAAAGAAAAAGGGGCGCACGGAATTGAGGAAAGGGGCGTATACAGAATACACCAGTTTGAGAAACAGGAAATGATTGTTGTATGCAAACCGGACGAGAGCAGAATGTGGTTTGAAAAGCTGTGGCAGAACACGGTAGATTTGTTCAGAAGCCTTGACATACCCGTTCGTACGCTTGAGTGTTGTTCGGGAGACCTTGCGGACCTCAAAGTCAAATCTATCGACGTGGAGGCATGGTCGCCGAGGCAGAAGAAATATTTTGAGGTGGGAAGCTGTTCAAATCTCGGGGACGCGCAGGCCAGAAGGCTTAGAATCAGATACAAAGGCGAAGACGGCAAAAACTTTGCCCACACGCTCAACAATACGGTGGTAGCGCCGCCAAGGATGTTAATCGCGTTCCTTGAAAACAACCTGAACGAGGACGGCTCGGTCAATATACCAAAAGCTCTCAGGCCATATATGGGAGGCAAGGATGTAATCCGATAATATTTGATTGAATTTTGCGTTATTGACCTTATGGAAATGAAATGGTATAATCATTTTGTTATATTAACTCTGTTTTATGGTAGGTTGCTTATATGAGGAAAGCCAAAATAAGTAAATTAGGTCTGAAGTTTGTAATTAGTACACTGATACCTGCATTATTGATTTTGTTAATAGTAGGTACAGTGTGCTTTGTTGTGGTATCCAATAATAAAATAGGCTCTATCAGACAGGAGGTAGTGGACCAGTCTTACAGAAATGATTCAGATGTATTTGATAAGCTTAATTCATTTAAGGAAATTCTTGATTTTGACAAGGGTTATCCGATAATATATGGTTTTATTAATAATAATGATGAGCAAAAGAACCAGTATTATTATGAGAATACTGTAAATGAGCTCAACGAATATGTAACATACAATCCTGACACTATAGTATCATCCTGGCTTGCGGTGTTTGACAAAGGCATTCTTGTTACGGACGGAATTAATAATAAGGGAGTAATAGACGTCAGTAATTTTAACGACTTGCCGTGGTACGACGAGATTACACTCTCAAAGGGAGACATGTATTTTTCCAAGATATATGAATCAACACTATCAGATAAGTATAGTAATAACAAGGTTGTCAGCGTTGTATGCCCTGTGCTTGACTGGAGGAGCAATGAACTTATAGGGGCTTACGGTATAGAAGTTACAATGAATTATATTGATTCCATGATAACGCTTGACGGATACAATGACACCATTGCCATGGTAACAGACGCTCACGGCAATATCAGTTATTGTAAAAATGCGGTCATGCTAAGAAAATATAAGGAATTATCAGAAATAGCGGGCAGCGTTGTTGCTAGCGGAACGAACAATGTTTCATATAGCGGCAGGAAGTATTATGCGGTCGATACTACCTTTTCGATGACCGGATGGAGGGTCATATATCTGATTAACAGGAAAGAGATAGATGACAATATTGCCGTAGTGACACTTCCGCTGGTTATTACGATTGCCGTCGCATGCATTGCCATCAGTATAATACTCATAACGTATATTATAAGATTTGTACATAAGATTAACAGTGTCAAGAAAAATACCGTAGGC
>JAAVXK010000097.1 GCA_022790615.1 Lachnospiraceae bacterium | reverse complement strand
TTTCCTCCAGTCTGTACTGCTTTCTACTATCGTCTGCTCTTTTACACTCATTTGTGATACGGTTCCCCATTAATAATCCTATACGCCCTGTATACCTGTTCCAGCAAAATAACCCTCATGAGCTGGTGGGGAAATGTCATATCCGAAAAACTCAGCTTAAGGTCAGCTTGTTTTAACAGGTTCTCGTCCAGTCCAAGCGAACCGCCGATAATAAACTGTATATGGCTTGTACCGTTTACCCCAAGACCGCTTATTATCGAAGCAAACTTTTCTGACGACACTTTCCTGCCGTCGATTGCGAGCGCAATGACGTACGCGTTACTGCTTATATGCCTCTCAATTCTTTCAGCCTCTTTCTTCTTTACAATGTTAATCTCGTTGTCGCTCGGCTCAGCCGGGGTTTTTTCATCCGCCGTCTCAATAATCTCAAGCCTGCAGTATCTGCCAAGCCTTTTTGAATATTCCTTTATCGCCTCAACATAAAATTTCTCTTTTATTTTACCTGCGCATAAAATAGTAATTTTCATAATCTTCACCAAACCGCAGAGGAAGAATACTCTCTGCCAAACTTTTTAATAGTATATTAATAATTATTTATTTAACCGGTTATCTTTATTTCATTTTCTTTTTGCATACCGTTCATAATTTATTCACACAATGTTTGTATAATATTCAACAGATAGTGACTTTTAATATTAAAGCACTTTCTACTCCCACCCTATTATACGCTTTGGTAATTTTATATTACCAAAAGAACAAACCGATTCCCTATCGGTTTGTTCTTTTTTAATATAATGGGAAACTGCTTCGCAATTTCCCATTATATTAAAAGCGCTCCGCTAGGGATTCGCACTCGCTACGCTTCCCTCATTTGGCACAAATCTCCCAGAAAGTGTGAAACGCATCTGGCAGAAAGCAATTTTCAGACACGCTCTAGGAAAGTACGTCCAATACTATTTTTATTATGTAGCCAATGATAAGCTAATCATCAACGCTCTGTCTACATTTTTAAGCGCCGTACTATCAAGGTGGCACACCCTCTCCCGCAGCCTTGACTTGTCAATCGTCCTAACCTGCTCAAGCAAAATCACCGAATCTTTTACAATACCATATTTATCAGCCGCCAGTTCAACATGGGTAGGCAGTTTCGCCTTGTTCATTTTAGATGTAATTGCCGCACATATGACGGTGGGGCTGTGTTTGTTACCCATATCATTCTGTATAATTAAAACCGGTCGGATACCGCCCTGTTCCGAGCCTATGACCGGCCTCAGGTCCGCATAATATATATCGCCTCTACGAATAAGCACTTGCCACACTCCATTTCACGAAATAACTATTTTCATTATTCATTATTTCCGAAAGTCAAAATGCTATACATATTATTTTATTATATGCGGTATATTAAAAAAACTGCCCATTATATATGACTGTCACATATATACTCCCTCGGGACCCTCTTTCCCACGTCGCAAATCACTTCGTAATTAAACGAATTGCTGTAAGCGGCTATTTCCTCCACGCTTATCCATTCTCCGCCGTCGCGCCCGACAAGCGTAACCGAATCCTCAACTTTTACGTCCGGTATGTCGGTAACGTCTATCATAAACTGGTCCATACATACCCTTCCGACTATAGGCGCGCTCATACCGTTTACGATAACCCTGCCGCAGTTTGAGAGCGCGCGGGGATATCCGTCGGCATAGCCTACCGGAACAGTCGCAATCCTCCTCACGGAGTCGGCAGTATATGTACCGCCGTAACTTATCCTTGTTCCGGGCTGTACAGTCTTTACGTAACTTATAATAGTCTTCCATTCCATTGCAGGCTTCAGCTCAATCACTGACCTGTCAATTTCCTCGGATGGATACAGGCCGTACGATGCAATTCCGAGGCGTACCATGTCAAGGTCAGCCTTAGGAAACTGAATAACAGCCGCGCTGTTGCACGCATGTTTTATTGCAAATGTAACGCCCGCTTCTTTTAACCTTTCAATCATATCAATGTATATCGCATACTGTCTCTCCGTGTATGAAAGGTCTTTCTCATCAGCCTTTGAAAAATGTGTAAAACATCCCTCCATAACAATATTCGGAAGCTCTGATATTTTTCTTATAATAGCTACCGAATCATCCCCCGGCATGAATCCGATTCTTCCCATTCCGGTATCAATCTTAATATGTATTTTGGCATTCACGCCCTGTCTTACCGCCTCCTCAGATATAAGCCTCGCAGTCTCATAATCCGTTACGGTCTGCGATATATTATAACTTACAACGTGCGTAAGGCAACTCTTTGGCGTATAACCAAGTATAAGAATCAGCTTTTTGCATCCATTCTCACGAAGCGCAACAGCCTCATTTATTACGGCAACCCCGTATGCGTCAACACTGTCTCCAAGATACTGCATAATACGAACCGCGCCATGTCCGTACCCGTCGGCCTTTATAACAAACATTAATCTGGATGCAGGGTCAACTTTCTTTTTAAGTTCACTTACGTTATAACGAATATTGTCAAGATTAATTACGAGTTTCGTCCTGTCATACTGAATCATTCTATATTCCTCTCTTAAACTTGTCGCATATCTACTCTGTCCCCAAAACATTGCAAAGCGATTCTATTATATCCCCCGCCATTACGGAATA
>JAAVXK010000002.1 GCA_022790615.1 Lachnospiraceae bacterium | reverse complement strand
GACAGGGGTGGAAGTGCAGCAATGCATGGAGCTGACTGTTACTAATAGGTCGAGAGCTTGACCAAAAGAGGTTTTCTGAAAGGTTCTTTGTTCAGTGTGTAGTTTTCAGGGCATGCACCCTGTTATTCCTCGATAGCTCAGTCGGTAGAGCGCACGGCTGTTAACCGTGTTGTCGTAGGTTCGAGCCCTACTCGGGGAGTTCGGAGAGTTTCGCATGCGAAACTCTTTGCTATATAATAGGAAACTGCTTTACAATTTTCTACATTGTTTCCACAATATTTATTATGGCCCCGTGGTCAAGCGGTTAAGACATCGCCCTTTCACGGCGGTAACACGGGTTCGATTCCCGTCGGGGTCATTTATTCATAATTATATGATTGATGGCATATAATATAGTATGGCGCCATAGCCAAGTGGTAAGGCAAAGGTCTGCAACACCTCTATCACCAGTTCGAATCTGGTTGGCGCCTTTTTTGAAAAAGCTGTAGCACTAGTTGTTGGTGCCCGGCTCTTTTTTAATTTATTCTCGCGTATGCATCGAGCCAAATGCAAGCTTGCTTGCAACCTACGGCGCTGAACATCCGGGGGATGTTTGATTAACGCTGGCCGAAGCGGAGCGCAGACGCTGCGTTTGATATAAGACCGGAATACGGGGCGTGAGGGTGGTGATTATATGGGTGATATTGTAAAAAAGGTTTCGATACGTAATCTTGTTGAATTCATACTGAGGGAAGGCGATATAGTATCCTCTTCCTCGGGTGTCAGAGACCCGGAGGTTATGCAGGAGGGAATTAGGATACATAAGTATCTGCAGAAAAGGGGAGGCTCAGCCTATAAGGCAGAAGTAAATATGTCTGTGGAAAAGACGTTGCTATATGATAATTATCCACTTACAATTCAGATTGAGGGAAGAGCGGACGGAGTAATTGAGAACGAAAATGATATCACAATCAATGAGATAAAATCAATGTACAGCGACGTTACAAGGCTTGAAAAAGCATACAATGTACATCTGGCGCAGGCAAAGTGCTATGCGGCGATATATTGTAACGATTATAATGTTTCTGAAATAAAAATTCGGATGACGTACTGTCAGATAGAGACAATGCTGATAAAGGAATTTGAGGAAAGCTTTAGCAGCAGCGAGTTAACCGGGTGGTTTGATTCGCTTGTATTCAGTTATGCAAAATGGGTGGCATGGGAATGCAGATGGAAGGAAGAACGCGACGCCCGGATTAAGCAGATGAAATTTCCGTTTGAATATAGAAAAGGTCAGTTTGAATTAGTAAAAAATGTGTATATATCTATTTTGAGAGGAAAGAATTTATTTTTGCAGGCTCCCACCGGCGTTGGAAAAACCATATCAACTGTATTTCCGGCGGTTGCAGGTATGGGGCAGGAGAAAGTCTCAAAAATATTTTATCTGACCGCTAAGACAATAACAAGGACAGTTGCCGAAGATACGTTCAATATGCTTATTGATAACGGCTTAAAACTGAAAGTAGTGACTATAACAGCGAAGGAAAAGATATGTGCGTATGAAAAGCCCGAATGTAATCCTGTGGCCTGCGAGAGGGCTAAAGGTCATTATGACAGGGTAAATGACGCTATATATGATTTACTGACGAATGAAGAGAGCATATCCAGGTCAAAGATTGAGGAATACGCGTCAAAGCATAAGGTGTGTCCCTTTGAGATGTGCCTTGACGTCACACTGTGGTGTGACGCAGTGATATGCGATTATAATTACGTGTTTGATCCGACGGTGTATCTGAAAAGATATTTTGCCGAAAACAATAAAGATGATTACGTCTTTCTCATTGACGAGTCACACAATCTTGTGGACAGGGCGCGCGGTATGTATACCGCAAGGCTTTCTAAGGGACTTGTAACTGATGTGCGTGCAAGCGTTAAAAATATTGATAAGAAGATGTACAAAGCCCTGAACGCAGTTAATTCGTCGCTTCTGTCGTACAAAAGACAGTGCGATGAATTCATGCTCATGGATAATGTAGGCGAACTGATACTTAAAGTAATGCGTGCGCTCAGTGCATATGATGATTTTCTGAAAGATGTTCTTCCCAAAACGCCCGAATACGGAAATACGGATGATTTGATACAGTTATATTTTGACTTGAGATTTTTTTCCGCCATATATGACATAATGAATGAAAAATACAGGATATATGCCGATTATGATGAGAAAGGGGATTTCAGGGTTACGTTAAATTGCATGGACCCGTCGGATAATCTTCGCGCCTGCCTGAAAAAGGGACGCGCCGCTGTATTTTTCAGCGCAACGCTGCTGCCCGTAAAATATTATATGGAGCAGTTAGGAGCCGGAAAGGAGGATTACGCAATATATGCAGAATCATCCTTTAAGAGCGAACAGCAGCTTGTAATGGCGGCAACCGACGTAAGCTCAAAATATACAAGACGCAATGACAGGGAGTATGCAAGAATAGCAGATTATATTGTTAAATTTACAAGAGCTAAGAACGGTAATTATATGGTCTTTTTTCCTTCCTATAAAATGCTTACGGATATTATGGAACATCTGCCTGACGAAGAACACATAGAGTATATAGTACAACGCAGAAACATGAATGAGGAAGATAAGGAAAAGTTTCTTGAGAGTTTTTCACATGTAACGGATAACATAAAGATCGGCCTGTGCGTAATGGGAGGAGTATTTGGTGAAGGAATTGATTTGCGGGAGGACATGCTGATAGGCGCGGTGATAGTCGGAACGGGCCTTCCCATGGTCAGCAATGAGAGACAGCTGTATAAGGATTATTATGATGAATATAACAAAAGAGGGTTTGACTACGCGTATCTTTATCCCGGGATGAATAAGGTGCTGCAGGCCGCGGGCAGGGTTATAAGAACCGCATACGATAAGGGAAGTATACTTCTGCTTGATGAACGATTTGCGCAGAGGAGCTATACTTCACTTTTTCCGCGTGAGTGGAACGATGTTAAGTATGTTAATTCCTCAAATATTGAAAATATTCTTGAAAATTTTTGGGAAAAATAATATATTATATAATATATATTATGTAATTAAAAAATATGGATTATAAAACTGTACAGCAGTAGTTTTTTGGAGGTATCTATATGACAGAAGCTAAAAAGCCGTACCCTACGCCACATATTGACGCATGTCCGGACGATTTTGCAAAGACGGTTCTAATGCCAGGCGACCCGTTAAGGTCGAAGCTTATTGCCGAGACGTTTCTGGAGGACGCAAAGCTTGTCAACAATGTGCGCGGAGTGCAAGGATATACCGGAGTGTATAAAGGAACAAAGGTAAGCGTTATGGCAAGCGGTATGGGCATGCCGTCCATGGCGATATACAGCTATGAGCTGTTTAATATTTTCGGAGTGGACAATATAATAAGAATAGGTTCTGCCGGAGGTATATCGGATAAGTTAAATCTGCGGGATATTATTGTCGCCATGTCCTGTTCGACTGACTCAAACTATATCAACCAGTTTGATTTGCCGGGAATATATGCGCCGACGGCGTCATATGAGCTTGCATGTACAGCAGTGGATAAATGTAAACAAATTGGGGCAAAATACCACGTGGGAAACATTCTTACATCTGATACGTTTTATAATGATAAAAACGACAGAAATATGAAATGGGACAGGATGGGAGTGCTCGCAGTGGAGATGGAGACAGCGGCGCTCTATTGCAATGCCGCAAGAGCGGGAAAAAGGGCTTTGGCGATATGTACTGTTTCAGACCATGTTATGAGAGGGGAGTCGTTAACGGCGAAAGAGCGGCAGGAATCATTTACCGAGATGATGGAGGTGGCTCTGCAGACTGCCGTATCACTGGATAAGCCGCAGTGGTAAATATAATTTGCTGCTCAGCAAATTAGTTGTTGACAAATTATCGAACATCATGTAGACTATTAAAGGTCGGACAAAGAAGTTGTTATGACGTGTGCCAGTAGCTCAGTTGGATAGAGCAACGGCCTTCTAAGCCGTGTGTCGGGGGTTCGAATCCCTTCTGGCACGTTTTGGTTATTATGCCAAAGGTTGTGTTTAGTTTTATAATTATGGTGGGTATAGCGCAGTTGGTTAGCGCGCCAGATTGTGGCTCTGGAGGCCAAGGGTTCGAATCCCTTTATCCACCCTGTTGGGCTATCGTCAAGCGGTAAGACACAGCACTTTGACTGCTGCATGCGCTGGTTCGAATCCAGCTAGCCCAGTTAGAACTAAGGTGTCTTGCCTCGTTGATAATATGCATCTTTCTTATATGATTAGACTGTTATACATTGTAACGGTCTTTTTTTCACTTTACAAAATGAGGTGTACGGATAGTGGATTATTACAGCAAACCGATTAACAAGCTTATAGAGGAGCTGACAAGGCTGCCCGGTCTTGGCGCTAAGACGGCACAGAGGCTTGCATTTCATATAATAAATATGCCGAAAGAGCATGTCGAAAGTATTGCCGGGGCAATGGTAAATGCGAGGAATAATGTCCGTTACTGCAGGGAGTGCCTGACGATAACGGACCAGGAAGTTTGTCCGATATGCAATAGCGACAAGAGAAACCACAAAGTTATTATGGTGGTAGAGGAATCCAAGGACTTGGCCGCATATGAAAAAACCGGCCAGTATGACGGCGTATACCATGTCCTTCATGGGACTGTCAATCCCCAGCTTGGCATAACGCCGGCCGATATAAAGATTAAAGAACTTATTCAGAGACTTGAGGGTGATGTTGACGAGGTAATACTTGCAACCGGATCGACGACCGAGGGTGAGGCTACGTCCATGATAATAAGTAAGTATGTTAAACCGACGGGAATAAAGGTATCAAGGATAGCGAGCGGGGTTCCGGTGGGAGGAGACCTTGAATATGTGGACGAGGTTACGCTCATGAGAGCTCTTGACGGAAGAATAGAATTGTAAAAGGCAGGTGTCAGGATGAGAGCGAATGTAGGAGTTAACATATATGATAAAGAAAATATAGAAAATAAAATTAAAAATACGGGTAATAGAAAGATAGAAAATAATATTTGGAAAAGCGGTAATATTAAATATAAAGTATACAGGTATCTTTTCCCGTTACTGGTATATATGATTTTAATATGCGCAGCGACCTCATATAAGGCGGTTCATGCAGCAGGGGAAAGCCGTTCGAACATACCGGGAAACCAGACGTCCTATAAGTCTGAATTGGAATATGATGTTTCGACAGGTTATTATCTTGAAACTATAGTGACGACAAGTACGTATTACGATACGGTTTCCGGTTGTAATGTTACGAGTGTGGAAACGGTACATAATTATTATAATTATGACGGATACACGTATGAGCTCGTAATGTCCCAAAAAAATACGGATACTAATTATACTCCGGCGGAACCCATGGCAACACCGGAAGTTCCGGTATTTCAGACGCCTGCCCCGGCAGACAATCCTGATAACATAAACAATGTTCCGGCTATTCAGGGGAGACCGTATGATGATAATTATATAGAACCTGAGCAAATTGACTTTGATTCCTCTCCTTTGGAAGTAACGGTTAAACGAAAATCCAAAAAAAAGGCCGTTATTAGTTGGAAGACAAATAATACGGCGCACGGCTACTATATATTCCGGTCGGCTTCAGAGGATGGTAAATATAAGAAAGTAGGCGAGGTTGACGATTATAGTATAGATACATATACCGATAAAAAGCTTAAGACAGGTAAGATATACTATTATAGGGTACAGTCTTATTATAAAACCCGAACGGATATACTTACATCGGAAAAGTCAGAGGCGGTTCAGGTATCAACTATCAAAACCCAGCAGTTAGTGAATAAACTTAAAAAACTAAAAAAGCAATACCCTGACGGTAAGTATTGGAACCATGTAGGATATAAGGTAAGCGCGGGACAGAGCACGTATGGTTTTGTAACAAAGTCCCCGTGCAGGCATGAAGGAACCCCGAACGGGGTGGCGAGTACATGCAACAAGTATTCCGTCATGCTTAACGGTAAGGTCATGACGGGTTATCAGTGCTATGGATTTGCGAATCTTTTAGGGGATAAGCTATTTGGAAAGGCACCTATAAAAGTACACAAGAGTTATAAAAAGTCGAAGGTCGGAGACCATGTAAGATATGGCGGACACTCGGTTGTTATTATTGAAAAACATTCAAAATACGTAAAAGTTGCAGAGTGTAATATAGGCGGCACATGTAAGATAAAATGGGGCAGGAAGATAAGCAGCCGCGCATTGAAGAATGCGACCTATTATACAAGGTATTAATCGTTAGTA
This sequence comes from Lachnospiraceae bacterium, assembly GCA_022790615.1. Taxonomy (GTDB): domain Bacteria; phylum Bacillota; class Clostridia; order Lachnospirales; family Lachnospiraceae; genus V9D3004. The sequence continues at coordinate 13,125 of JAAVXK010000002.1, read as the reverse complement.
AGAGGAAGCGTTTGAAAGGCCGTCCGATATAAAATCTGCAAGATTCATTACAAGGCCGAGTCTTGTAGTCTGAATCAGCATATGATTAATCATTCCGGATATATTAACGATGCCGGTTATTGATATATCTCCTATATCAGGGAGATTCTTGTCCACTCCTATTCCGGGTTTCAGGGCGCCCTGTATAATGGAAACGTATCCGACGTGTCTGCTGCTTCCAAGAGAGGCGTCAATCGCTATGATGAACGGATCCGCATGTTTTTTACGCACATACTCCATAGTCTGGTATAGGTTCTTGGCATGGACGGGATATTCAAGCGTTCCATATATATAAAACGGACAATTGCATTTTATTAACTTATCGCCTACGAGAGGGCCCAGGCAGTCACCCGTTGCGCGGTCCGAGCCTATGCATATAATTACGACGTCTTTCTTTTTGGCATTGCGTGTAGATAACAGATAAGAAAGATGTCTTTGAAAAGTATGGATAGATTCTCTTTTGTGGGGATTATAGTAGGATACTTTTTTATTTAATAATGTTTCCAAGCTGTATTCTCCTTTTTATGGTATTTTTAACAAGTGTTGGCTTTAACGGTAATATTTACTCATGTGTGAGATATAAAATATCGCAAAAAATGACTTTTCAGGATGTAAAACGATTGGATAGTGTATAATGTATAATTTTTATTTGAAAAAAATAATGCAATATGTCGTATGAAACAGATATATGAAGATGAGAATTTGGTGACATAGTATCGGAATAATGCTAAGGTGTATCTATAGTGCCAGGAGGTAGACAGGTATGAATGATACGCCAAAAAATGTCCGACAGGTTGGGGACGTGGATGTTGCACATAAGATATATGTAGAAGACTATGTTATTACATATACAAAAGGAATTGGTGAGGAGCTCCATAAAAAGAGCGATTCCGGTGGCAGGGCAGCAGTACTTCTTGGCCGCAAAAACATTACTGACAAGGATGTCGAGACTTACATAAACGGTATGGCGGTAATTGAGAAGTTTGAACTGTCGGGTGAAAGCGTTTTTTCCAATGATATGTGGTCTTCGATATATGACGTCATTAAAACATACTATGAGGATGAAGATATTGTTGGATGGCTGTATATCGGAGAAAATATAGATGCTTCGAAAGACGAGAGACTGATTAAGGTCCATTCAGGTAATTTTAACGGTAAAAACCTTATTTTTATGTTTTATGATACGAATGAAAAGGAAGAATTGTTCTTTGATTTCATGAACCATTCATTTCTTAAAAGAAAAGGTTTCTACATATATTATCAGAAAAATGATACGATGCATAACTATATGGTCGCGATGAACGGCGAGAACGGAAATGAAAAAGAATGTGACGACCGCGTTGTCAAGGACGTGCGGAGTATTTTGAGTAAGAGACAGGAAAAATATGAGGCCAAGAAGATGATGAAATCCGTGTATGCGGCAAGTATGCTTGTTGCTGCGGTTGCCCTTTTGGTCGGAACCACCGTCATATATAATTACAATACCGAACAGGCGGAACTTCCTGTTGCCGAATATAACACAAAAACGGGATCGGAAACCGCACCTACGTATGATATGATAGGACCGTTCTCTAAGGAAGACTCCCAGACGCAGACAAATGACACGGAACAGAGTGTGAATCCGGAGCAGACAGATATACCAGCCTTGGCATTGGAGCCGGGGCAGACACAAGTTCCATTTACGGAATTGAAGCCCGGTCAATCGAACTTTGCGGCCTTAAATCCGCAACAGACCGAGGCGCCGTCAGTTGCGCCTGGTACTGAGCAGCCGGACGCTCCTTCGGATAAATTAAACGCAGAACAGAACACGGCTTCCGAACAGACTGCAGCGCCTGAATCATCGGAAAAACCCAAAAAGGAAGATAAAAAAACGCCGGATTCCAAGCCAGTGTCAATGGATAAAACATATACATTTTATATTGTGAAGCCGGGGGATACGCTCGGCAGTATAGCGGAAAATATATATCACTCTATATATTATATTGATAAAATAAAGGAGCTTAACAGTCTTGAGGATGAAAATACAATTTACTCGGGTCAGAAGCTCTGGCTGCCGGACAGATAAGAGGAACGGCATATAATACACATGGAGGAAAAATAGTGGCATCATTAACGGAACGAAGTAAGGAAGCGAGACTTGAAAAACAAAAGAAAAAGCGTAAGATTGTGATTATTATCGCGGTTATTGCCGCCGCGGCGGCAGTTATGCTGGCCGGTTGGTTTATTATTGAGGCCGTCAGGACGAAAGAATATACAGGGTATAGTGTAATCAAGGAGTTTGAGAGACAGGATAGTAATACGGTTTGTTATAGATATTATGACGGCGACTTACTCAAATACAGCCACGATGGGGCTTCCGCGCTGGGCAGAGACGGTAATGCCCTCTGGAATGGCAGTTATGATATAAAGGAGCCGCTTGTCGATGTGTGTGACAGGTATGTGGCAATTGCAGATATGGGAGGGAAAGAGATATACATATTCAACGGTAGTGATACGGGTACTTCGGTAACAGTTCCATATCCGATAGCGTCTGTCAAAATTGCAGGTCAGGGAGTTGTGGCGGCGATTCTTGAGGATGAGACGTCAAATGTAATACATCTGTACAATCCGTATTCACAGGCTGATAAGCTCCTGGCGGAGGTTCCGACCAATATAGTAAGCGATGGATATCCTCTTGAAATTGCCCTATCCCCAGATGGACAGAGTCTTGTCACTACATACCTGAATGTTGAGAGCGGGGGCGTACAGAGTAATGTATGCTTCTATAATTTTTCGGAGGTCGGACAGGAAAAAAATAGAATGGTCGGGGGGATTCCCTATAAAGATTCCCTTGTGACGGATATTGATTTTTGTGGCGGGGATTCCGTCTGTATATGGCTTGAGAACGGCTTTTCAATATATTCAAACATGAAGGAGCCAAAGCTTGTGCATGAGGAATTATTTGAGGAAGAGATAGTCAGCGTAGTAAACAGCGATAAGTACATTGGAGTCGTATTCGAAGGAAACGGCGAGAATTCCAAACGCAATTTTAAACTGTATAATATAAAAGGAAATAAAATACTGGACACGGACATCTCTTACGAATATAATAACTTAAGTATAGTTGACGAGGATATTATTTTTTACAATGATATGTCATGCGCTATAATGCGGGTTGACGGCAGCGAGAAATTCTGCCATTCCTTTGACTGGGAGATTGATTACTTTATAAAGGCTGACGATACGAACAGTTACTATATTATAGACGCCGCGAAAATATATAAGGTTAAGCTTACGGAGGATTAAAAGATAATGAACCTAATGGAAATAATCGTGCTTATAATATTTGCCGCCATGGTTTTTGACGGGGGCAGGATTGGCTTTGTAAAAACTATATTTTCCACATTGAAGATGATAATTGGAATACTTCTGGCGGTAGTGCTCTGTGCAGCGCTGACGGGAAAAATATCGCCTGAATTCCGCCATGTTGTTCCGGTTGTTTTTATATTTGTATTCGGAATCGTGATGGGAATACTCGGAGCTGTTGAAAGATTACTGAATCTCGTTGACAAGATTCCGATCGCAAAACAGATTAACCGTCTTGCAGGATTTGCGGCGGGAGTGTTAAAAGGAATTGTAATGGTGTGGATTATTTTCTGCGTAGTCGGATATTTTACCGATACGGCATTTGGACAGAGTGTATACAAAATGCTTTCGTCAAGCAAAATTCTTGTGCGGATTAACAGCTTTAATCCTTACTGGAGGGTAATAGAGCTGTGGTGGAAGACATTTTATGATTCGGTAATCGTATAGAATTTTGTGTTGACAAAGCGCAGCCCCTGTTGTATTCTAGTATAAGCTATTAAATTTTTATATTGTCAGATGCACTGATAGGGAGAAAGCGTTTGAATTGTGCTTACAGAGAGTTGCCGGTTGGTGGAAGGCAGTACCATGACAGACGTATACTGGCCCTTGAGCAATGCATCCGAAATTCCAACTTGTGTTTATGGGCAATGAGCCGCGTGGCCGAATTGTGCCGGTATTTAGAGGAAAGGTTTCCGGTTTTGGCGTTGGGAGAGTAGGCTGCATCGGAGTCCCACCGTTATCAGGGGAAAGCAGTGATGCGCTGCGTTGAGCGGCCACATTTTTGTGGCAAGAGGAGTGGTACCGCGGTACCATATACATAGTATATTGGTTTCGTCTCTTATATTTTAGTATAAGAGTCGGAGCTTTTTTCTTTGTTAAATTATAACAGCCCGTAAGGACTGTGATTCCCGCGGTCGAATAAACTGACCATTTAATATAAAATAATACACACGAACGAAAATGGAAACATATTTGTTTATGTGTATATATAAATATATTTTATAAAAGGAGGAAATAGATATGATGGATTCGACTAAGTACAGCGTGGGTTATTATAATCCGCCTAAGTCCGAGTACAGATGGGTCCATAAGGACCACATCGAAGCTGCGCCGGCATGGTGTAGCGTTGATTTGAGAGATGGCAATCAAAGCCTGGTGATTCCGATGAGCCTTGATGAGAAGCTGGAGTTTTTTAAGCTATTGGTCGACATCGGATTTAAAGAGATAGAAGTCGGTTTTCCGGCGGCAAGCGATACGGAGTATAATTTCCTCCGTACCCTTATAGACAATAATATGATACCTGACGACGTCACGGTGCAGGTTCTTACACAGTGCCGCGACCATATCATAAGAAAGACTTTTGACGCGCTTAAGGGTACAAAAAATGCAATTGTACATTTTTATAACTCAACGAGTGTTGTACAGCGCGAGCAGGTATTTAAAAAAGATAAAGAAGAGATAATGAAAATTGCAACCGACGGCGCAAAACTTGTAAAAGAGCTTGCCGAAGAATATGACGGAAACTTCAGGTTTGAATACAGTCCGGAGAGCTTTACCGGAACCGAGCCTGAATATGCGCTCGACGTATGTAACGCCGTGCTTGACATACTGAAACCCACGGCTGAACGGCCGGTTATCATTAATCTGCCGGTTACCGTGTCGATGAGCATGAGCCATGTGTATGCAAACCAGATTGAATATATGAGCGACAATATGAAGTACAGGGAAAATGTAATATTGTCCGTTCATCCGCATAATGACAGGGGATGCGGAGTGGCAGACGCAGAATTTGCGCTGCTTGCAGGCGCGGACAGGATTGAGGGAACATTGTTCGGCAACGGCGAGAGAACCGGTAACGTGGACATCATCACGCTTGCGATGAACATGTACAGCCATGGTGTTAATCCAAATCTTGATTTCTCGGATATGCCGGGCATAGTCGAACTGTACGAAAAGGTAACAAGGATGCATGTATATGAGAGAACGCCTTATGCGGGAGCGCTTGTATTCGCCGCATTCTCGGGAAGCCATCAGGATGCAATTGCCAAGGGAATGAAGTGGCGTGAGGAAAAGAAATTAAACGGATGGAATGTTCCATATATTCCGATTGACCCTGAGGATATCGGAAGGACATATGACGCGGACGTTATAAGGGTCAACAGCCAGTCAGGAAAAGGCGGTATCGGATTTATTCTTGAGCAGAATTACGGATATGCGCTTCCTAAGATGATGCGCGAGCATTTTTCATATAAGGTTAAAAGCATATCCGACCGTAAGCACAGCGAGCTCAAGCCGGATGAGATTCTTGAAATATTTGAGAAGTTTTATATGAACAGGACGAAGCCCGTCAATGTCACGGAGGCGCATTTTGAACAGAAAGACGGAATTACCGCTACGGTGACGATTGATATAAACGGCGATACTGTAGAAAAAACAGCAAGCGGAAACGGACGTCTCGACGCGGTGAGCAATGCGATAAAGCAGTGTATCGGAAACAAGTATGTTATCGAGCACTACTCGGAGCACAGCCTTACACACGGCTCGAACAGTGATGCGATAGCATATGTGGGAATCTGCACAAAGGCCGGAGAGCTTGCATGGGGAACCGGAACCGACTCTGATATTATCAAGTCCGGCATTAAGGCGCTTGTGAGCGCCTGCAACCAGATGGAGGAGCAGGAGAAGAAAGCGGATTAATTATCCGCTTCACCCTGCCGTTGCAATATTTTATAATTGATAATTAGATTATATTAAAAGTTTTGGCTTTGGAAAAATTATTTGAAGATCGGTTTATGTGGTAAATATAGTGAATAACAGAAAAAACAGGAGTGATGCAATATGGGAATGACGATGACACAGAAAATTCTCGCGGCGCACGCGGGATTGGAGAATGTGAAAGCAGGGCAGCTTATCAATGCAAAGCTTGACATAGTTCTTGGAAATGATATAACGACGCCTGTGGCGATTAACGAGTTTGAAAAGGCGGGTTTTGACGGTGTGTATGACAAGAGCAGGATTAACATAGTGCTTGACCACTTTACGCCTAACAAGGATATTAAGGCGGCGGAGCAGTCAAAACAGTGCCGTGAATTTGCATGTAAATATGACATAGATAACTTTTATGATGTCGGAGAGATGGGCGTTGAGCATGCGCTTCTCCCTGAGAAAGGTATCGTGACGGCCGGAGACTGTATTATCGGCGCTGACAGCCATACGTGTACGTATGGAGCGGTAGGAGCATTCTCGACGGGCGTAGGAAGTACCGACATGGCGGCGGGAATGGCTACCGGCAATTGCTGGTTTAAGGTTCCGTCAGCGATTAAGATAGAACTGACCGGAAAACTTGCAAAGGGTGTGTCCGGCAAGGATGTAATTCTTGACATAATTGGGCGTATAGGAGTGGACGGCGCTCTTTACCAGAGCATGGAGTTTGTCGGCGACGGAGTGAAGTCGCTGTCAATGGATGACCGTCTCACTATATGTAACATGGCAATCGAGGCCGGGGCTAAAAATGGAATATTCCCTGTAGACGATATAACAAAGGAGTATCTTGACGGACGCACTAAGAGGGAGTACAGCATATATGAGGCGGACGACGATGCAGAGTATACAAGAGTTATAACAATTAACCTTGACGAGCTCGTTCCGACTGTTTCCTATCCGCATCTTCCGGAGAATACGCATCCGGTGACCGAGGCTTCTGACATTAAAATTGACCAGGTGGTAATAGGAAGCTGTACGAACGGCAGGATTTCGGATATGGAAGCGGCCTATAAAATTCTCAAAGGCAGAAAGGTTAAGAAAGGCGTAAGGGTTATCATTATTCCCGCAACGCAGGAGATATATAAGGAGAGCATTAAAAGAGGATATCTTGAGGCATTTGTGGACGCCGGATGTATAGTATCTACCCCTACATGCGGGCCGTGTCTTGGAGGGTATATGGGAATACTTGCAGCCGGGGAGCGCTGCGTGTCCACAACGAACAGGAACTTTGTCGGACGTATGGGCCATGTTTCAAGCGAGATTTATCTTGCAAGCCCTGCGGTTGCCGCTGCGTCTGCGCTTACAGGATATATTAGTGACCCAAGGGAGGTATTATAATATGAAAGCAAAGGGAACAGTACACAGATATCAGGACAATGTGGATACGGACGTAATTATTCCTGCGCGTTACCTTAACACGCAGGATGCAAAGGAACTCGCGTCCCACTGTATGGAAGATATAGACGCGGAATTTGCCGGCAGGGTACAGGAGGGCGATATTATGGTTGCAGGACTTAATTTTGGCTGCGGCTCGTCCAGGGAGCATGCGCCGCTCGCGATTAAGACTGCGGGAATATCATGTGTTATCGCGAAGACATTTGCACGTATTTTTTACAGGAATGCCATTAATATCGGACTTCCGATATTGGAATGTGAGGCTGCAAGCGAGGCTATAGAGGCAGGCGACGAGGTTGAGGTAGATTTCGGCACAGGCGTGATAACCAATATCACAAAAAATGAGACTTATCAGGCTGAGCCGTTTCCTGCATTCATACAGGACATAATTGCTGCGGGCGGACTGATGGCTTCTATTAATAATAAGTAAAAAAATATATATAAAACATATATTTAAAGTAGATTAAACATTGTAGATGAATAAAAGAAAATAGAAAATAAATGAATAAAAGCACGAATACATTTATTAACGCAATACAATAATGTGTAAAGGTTATACAAATAATAATCAGGGTGGTTGTTGTGATATAGCATGACGGGCAGCCTGTTTCATGAAAGGGATGTATATAATGAAGAAAAAAATTGCCGTTATACGGGGCGACGGAATTGGTCCAGAGATAGTAAATGAGGCAGTTAAGGTTCTTGACAGAATTGCAGAGAAGTACGGACATGAATTTGAATATGACGAGGTTGATATGGGCGGTTGTGCGATTGACAAGTGGGGCGAGCCGCTCCCGAAGGCGATGCTCGACAAATGCCTTGCATCCGACAGCGTTCTTCTCGGAGCGGTAGGCGGGCCTAAGTGGGACGGCGTTCCGGGAGATAAGAGGCCTGAGAAAGGGCTGCTTGCACTCCGGGGCGGAATGGAGCTGTTCTCTAACAACCGTCCGGCGAAATTGTGGGGTCAGCTGTCTGACGCAAGCCCGCTCAAACCGTCAATTGTCGATAACGGCATTGACTTTATTGTAGTGCGTGAGCTTATCGGCGGCGTGTATTTCGGAACGCACAAGACGGAGGAGATGGCTGGAGAGAAGGTTGCTACCGACATTATGCCTTACTCGGAACACGAGATAGAGCGTATCGGAAGAATCGGATTTGAGACGGCAATGAAGAGACGAAAGAAGCTTACAAGTGTTGACAAGGCAAATGTCCTTGACACAAGCAGGCTTTGGAGGAGCGTAATGCACAGGCTTGCGGAGGAATATCCGGAAGTGGAGTACAGCGACATGCTTGTTGACAACTGTGCTATGCAGATAGTAAAGGAGCCGTCGCAGTTTGACGTCATTGTAACGGAAAACCTCTTTGGAGATATACTCTCTGACGAGGCCAGTATGATTACCGGCTCAATCGGAATGATTCCTTCATCAAGTCTCGGAAATACAAGCTGTGGCCTTTATGAGCCGATTCACGGTTCAGCGCCTGACATAGCAGGGCAGAACAAGGCCAATCCTATCGGTACGATTCTGTCGGCTGCAATGATGCTGAGGTACAGCTTTGACATGACGGAAGAAGCCGATGCGGTTGAGAGTGCAGTCAACAGCGTCCTTGATAAGGGGATTCGTACCGGCGACATTATGCAGGAAGGATGTACTTACGTAGGATGCCGTGAGATGGGAGACGCTGTAGCGAATGCTTTATAAAATGACAGTGATATTATGAAGTTATGAGATTAATTTTAGATATTATTTCAGATGTTATTTTTCATACAATATGTTTAACCGGAGTTATTATTTGAATGTTAGTAAAGCGTAAAGTATTTGGTATAAAATAGTTGCATTGTTTATCTGCAAAGTTCGTTTGTAAAGTTATTGTAATGTTATTTGCAAAGTTCTTGCAAAGTTATTTGCAAAATTTTCTTGACATTCGGATGTGACAGGTTATATAATAAGTGAGCGTGCATTTTTGGCGCTCTCTTTTTGTTGTAATAAAAAGGATTCGGAGCAGACAAAAACAGAGATGCCGATGTGCAGGATTATTAAAACAGGAGGTGAAAATTAATGCCAACTTTTAACCAATTAGTAAGAAAGGGTAGAAAGACAGTAGCGAAGAAATCAAATTCGCCGGCTCTTCAGCATGGTTACAACTCTCTTAGAAAGAAGACCACGAATACAAGTTCTCCACAGAAAAGAGGAGTTTGTACAGCAGTTAGAACAGCTACACCTAAGAAGCCTAACTCAGCTCTTAGAAAAACTGCCAGAGTTCGTCTTTCTAACGGTATCGAGGTTACCAGTTACATTCCTGGTGAAGGACACAACCTTCAGGAGCATAGTGTAGTGCTTATCCGTGGAGGCAGGGTAAAGGACCTTCCAGGTACAAGATACCACATTATCCGTGGTACTCTTGATACAGCAGGTGTTGCTAACAGGAAGCAGGCCCGCTCAAAGTATGGTGCTAAGAGACCAAAGGACGCTAAGTAGTCACTAATTCGACAAAAGTACCGGATTAATTTTTGCTTCATTCTATATTATAAGTATAATTATCAGATAGTAAATGAAAAGAATTAAGGCTGGTGCGGACACTGAATCGTGAGTACCGATGATTTAATAAGAAAATAATTTATTAAGGAGGGAAGTATCGTGCCACGTAAAGGACATATTCAGAAAAGAGACGTGTTACCGGACCCTTTGTACAAGAATAAGGTTGTTACAAAGCTTATCAACAATGTTATGTTGGACGGTAAGAAGGGTGTTGCCCAGAAAATAGTGTACGGAGCTTTTGAGCTTATTGCAGAAAAAACCGGAAAAGAAGCTCTCGAAGTATTTGATGAGGCTATGAATAACATCATGCCATCTTTGGAGGTTAAGGCCAGACGTATCGGCGGTTCGACATACCAGGTACCAATCGAGGTAAGGCCGGACAGAAGACAGGCTCTTGCCCTTCGCTGGTTAGTATTGTTCTCACGTAAGAGAGGCGAGAAGACCATGAAGGAAAGACTTGCCAACGAACTTATGGACGCTGCCAACAATACCGGCGCGGCAGTTAAGAGAAAAGAAGATATGCATAAAATGGCTGATGCAAATAAGGCATTTGCGCATTACAGATGGTAATATTAAGTATGCATATTGGTTTTTGCGGACATAATATGTTCGATGTACTATATTTATAAGGAGGAAAAACCCTTGGCTGGAAGAGAATATCCGTTAGAGCAAACTAGAAATATCGGTATTATGGCGCATATTGATGCAGGTAAGACAACTCTTACAGAGCGTATCTTGTACTATACCGGTGTTAACTATAAGATTGGAGATACTCATGAAGGTACTGCTACCATGGACTGGATGGAACAGGAGCAGGAAAGAGGAATCACAATCACATCTGCGGCTACTACCTGTCACTGGACTCCGCAGAAGGAGAACAAGGTGATGCCTGGTGCAAAAGAGCACCGTATCAACATCATTGACACTCCGGGACACGTTGACTTCACTGTTGAGGTTGAGCGTTCACTCCGTGTACTTGATGGAGCTGTTGGAGTATTCTGTGCTAAAGGTGGAGTTGAGCCACAGTCAGAGAACGTATGGCGTCAGGCTGACACATACAACGTACCAAGAATGGCATTCATTAATAAGATGGATATCCTGGGTGCAAACTTTTTCGGAGCTGTTGACCAGATTCGTGAGAGACTTGGTAAAAATGCTATTATTCTTCAGCTTCCTATTGGTAAGGAAGATGAATTTAAGGGAATTATTGATTTATTTGAGATGCAGGCTTACATCTACAATGACGAAAAAGGCGAGGATATCTCAATTGAACCAATCCCTGAAGATATGAAAGAGGACGCGGAAATGTACCGTGAAGAGCTCATAGAGAAAATATGTGAGCTTGACGATGACCTTTTGGAGAAGTACCTTGAGGGTGAGGAGCCTTCAGAGGAAGAACTTAAGGCAGCGCTTAGAAAAGGAACATGTAATTGTACGGCTGTTCCGGTATGCTGCGGTACTGCATATCGTAACAAAGGTGTTCAGAAGCTTCTTGACGCTATCATTGCTTTTATGCCTGCACCGACAGATATTGCAGACATCACAGGTTTTGACGACGAGGGTAATGAAGTAGTAAGACATTCTTCAGACGACGAGCCGTTTTCAGCGCTTGCATTTAAGATTATGGCTGACCCGTTTGTCGGTAAGCTTGCATTCTTCCGTGTGTATTCAGGTACGATGAATTCAGGTTCATATGTACTCAATGCAACAAAAGGTAAAAAAGAGCGTGTAGGACGTATCCTGCAGATGCACGCCAACAAGAGAGAAGAGCTTGACAAGGTTTATTCCGGAGATATAGCGGCCGCTGTCGGATTCAAGTCAACTACAACGGGTGATACAATCTGTGACGAGCAGCATCCTGTTATACTGGAGTCAATGGAATTCCCAGAGCCTGTTATTGAGCTTGCAATCGAGCCAAAGACAAAGGATGGACAGCAGAAGATGGGCGAGGCTCTTGCAAAGCTTGCGGAGGAAGACCCTACATTCCGCGCCCACACGGATTCAGAGACAGGACAGACTATCATAGCCGGAATGGGCGAGCTTCATCTTGAGATTATAGTTGACCGTCTTCTTCGTGAGTTCAAGGTAGAGGCTAACGTCGGCGCTCCTCAGGTTGCTTATAAGGAAACATTTACGCAGAAAGTTGACGTTGACAGCAAGTATGCAAAACAGTCCGGTGGACGTGGACAGTATGGACATTGTAAAGTTACATTTGAGCCTATGGACCCGAACGGTGAGGAGACATTTAAGTTTGAGTCGACCGTTGTCGGCGGTAACATTCCTAAGGAATACATCCCGGCAGTCGGTGAGGGTATCGAGGAAGCGGCACAGGCCGGTATTCTTGGTGGCTTCCCTGTACTTGGTGTTCATGCTACCGTATTTGACGGTTCATACCATGAGGTAGACTCTTCCGAGATGGCATTCCACATTGCCGGTTCAATGGCGTTTAAGGATGCGATGAAGAAAGCCGGAGCAGTACTTCTTGAGCCTATCATGAGAGTTGAGGTTACAATGCCTGAAGAATACATGGGCGACGTAATTGGCGACGTTAATTCACGCCGCGGCCGTATTGAGGGTATGGAGGATATCGGCGGAGGTAAGATGGTTAAGGCGTTTGTACCGCTTGCTGAGATGTTCGGTTACTCAACTGACTTGCGTTCAAGAACACAGGGACGTGGAAATTATTCTATGTTCTTTGACAAATATGAGCAGGTACCTAAGAGTGTCCAGGAAAAGGTATTATCTGCAAAGAATGGTAACTAATACTTGAAATTCTTATTGTAATGAAATATAATGAATTCATATTGGACAATTGGAAGAATTGTCGCAGTTTATTAATGATATTTTTAAGGAGGAATTAAAAAATGGCAAAAGCTAAGTTCGAGAGAACAAAACCACATTGTAATATCGGTACAATCGGTCACGTTGACCATGGTAAGACAACTTTGACGGCAGCAATTACAAAGGTACTTTCTGAGAGAGTTGCAGGTAATGAAGCTACAGATTTCGAGAATATCGATAAAGCTCCGGAAGAGAGAGAAAGAGG
>JAAVXK010000010.1 GCA_022790615.1 Lachnospiraceae bacterium | reverse complement strand
GATTTGCCTGACGGACAGACAATAGAGTAATAGGAACATTTTATATTTATGATTTACAAATATATACTTATAATATTTTTTTCTAATTATTAAAATATTATATTTTATAATTTTTATGAAAATAATGCTTGCAATTATAATAAGTGTTTGTTAAAATATTCATGTTTGCGGCGCATAAATGTGCTTAATTGACATATAAGGAGGTGCTTTCAATGGCAAAGTGTGCAGTATGCGATAAGGGCGTCAGCTTTGGAATAAGGGTGAGCCATTCTCATAGAAGGAATAACCGTATGTGGAAACCTAACGTAAAGTCAGTCAGGGTTAAGGTTAACGGCGGAACGAAGAAAATGTATGTTTGTACGGCATGTCTTCGTTCAGGTAAGGTTGAGAGAGCATAATTTTGTTAAGTTAATAGTTGCATTATTAAAATCCCATCATCTTGTCAAATCAAAATGGTGGGTTTTTGTTATGCGCATTTGAACGCCTCATTTTTTGTTCTGTCAGGCGGCGGACAATCCATCGTATGAGACTATACATTGGGAACATGTCAGCATGACGTAAATAGGTTATACCCCAGTATTAGAAATATGGCTATGAGAGCAATTGCCATTAGGCAGTTCGAAATAAAAAACATTATAATCATTCCGATGGCAACCCATATCAATATAAATCCTATTAGTTTTTTCATAGTTAAGTACCGGTATGCAGGGCTTCATTATTATATTATATGCAGACATCGGATTCTATTCACAGTTAAGTTTTTTTCGTTGCAAATGGGGGACAATGAATATGAAAAATAAATATAATAAAACTGTTACAGCCTGCTTTACAGCTTATATTGTGCAGGCCGTTGTGAATAATTTCACGCCGCTGTTGTTTTTGTTTTTTCAGAGAAGTTACGATATTCCGCTTTCGCAGATTACGCTGCTGGTGACTTTTAATTTTGGAATACAGCTATTGATAGATATTCTTTCCGTTGGATTTGTTGATAAAATAGGGTACCGTGCGTCAATGGTTATAGCCCATGTTTTATCAGCGGCCGGTTTAATACTGCTTACTGTTTTGCCCGGGCTGCTGCCGGTTCCTTTTCTCGGAATTCTGAGCGCCGTAATGATATATGCGATGGGCGGGGGGCTTTTAGAAGTTCTTGTAAGCCCGGTGATGGAGGCGTGCCCTTCTGACAATAAGGAAAAGGCGATGAGTATGCTGCACTCTTTTTATTGCTGGGGTCATGCGGGGGTTGTTTTGGTCTCGACGTTATTTTTTTATACGGCCGGTATAGAAAACTGGAAGATACTTGCGATTATCTGGGCGTTGATTCCGATTGGAAACGCTTTTGCCTTTGCAAAAGTACCGATTGCGGCATTGATTGAAGACGGGGAGTCAGGGTTTCAGTTAAATGAGTTGTTAAGGATAAAAATATTTTGGATTTTATTTATTATGATGGTGTGTGCAGGTGCGAGCGAGCAGGCAGTCAGTCAATGGGCGTCAACATTTGCGGAGAAAGGACTTGGGATATCCAAAACGGCAGGTGATTTGGCTGGACCCATGGCATTTGCGGTTTTGATGGGCGCCTCCAGATTGTTTTATGGGAAATATGGCGACCGTATTCGTTTGGAGCGCTTTATGGTTTATAGCAGCTGCCTGTGTATTATGTCTTATCTGGGAATTTCGCTTATGCCGGTTCCGCAGCTTAGCCTGATTGCCTGTGCCGTCTGCGGCTTGTCAGTCGGAATTATGTGGCCCGGAACTTTCAGCAAGGCGTCCAAAGCATTGCCAAAAGGAGGAACGGCCATGTTCGCATTACTGGCTTTAGGAGGAGACATAGGTTGTTCGGGGGGACCCACGTTAGTCGGAACGGTGTCAGGAGCGCTCGGAGATGATTTGAAAATAGGGGTTCTGGCAGGAATCATTTTTCCGGTGCTGCTGCTGATTGGAATTATTCTTTGCAGGAAAACAAAAGGAGAGTGAGAATACCGAGTATTTATATAGTTGACAGAACCGTATAAACTGCGTTACTATCATTTACATATACATGCAGGGAGGAAAGTATAATGGCGATAAGAAAAATTAGGGTAATGGGCGACGATATACTTAGAAAAACGTCTAAGGAAGTAAAAGAAGTAAACGACAAGATAAGGGCTCTGATTAGCGACATGTTAGATACTATGTATGATGCCGAAGGGGTCGGGCTTGCGGCGCCGCAGGTGGGAATCCTTAAGAGAATTGCCGTGATAGACGTGTCAGAAGAGGCTGACAGCCCGATTGTTCTTATCAATCCTGTGATAGTTGAGACGGACGGTGAACAAAGAGGCTCGGAAGGCTGCCTGTCGGTACCCGGCAAGGTAGGCATAGTGACAAGACCGGATTATGTAAAAGTAAAAGCGTATACGCAAGACATGGAGGAGGCCGTGTACGAAGGAACCGGGCTTCTTGCAAGGGCGCTGATTCATGAGGTGGAGCACCTAGACGGAAAGATATATGTAGACCTCGTCGAGGGAAGGCTGCGGGATGTAAGTGAATTTGAGGATGATGAAGAGGAGTAATACATGAGAATTGTATATATGGGAACGCCTGAATTTGCGGTAGCGCCGCTAAAAGAGCTGATTGCGGCGGGACATGAGATTGTTGGCGTAGTTACACAGCGGGATAAGCCGAAGGGCAGAAGCGGCAAAATGCTGCCGCCGCCTGTCAAGGAGGAGGCGTTAAAACATGGTATAGAGGTTTTTCAGCCTGAGAGAATGCGGGATAGGGAAAGTATCGAATGGCTGAAAGATAAGCTGCCGGACGCCGTTGTTGTCGCGGCGTACGGCCAGATACTTACGAGTGAAGTGTTGGAGACGCCCAGGTATGGGTGTCTTAACATACACGCGTCGCTGCTGCCGAGATGGCGCGGCGCTTCCCCTATACAGCAGGCTGTCATAGAGGGCGATAAGGAGTCGGGAGTTACTATCATGTTAATGGACGAGGGAATAGATACCGGCGATATACTTCTGACTGAGAGGGTGGCAATTGAACCTTATGATACGGCCGACAGCCTTGGCAAAAAGCTTTCTCTGATAGGAGGCCCGCTTATCGTAAGGGCGCTGGAAATGATAAAAAACGGCGATATCACGAGGATTTCGCAGACCGGAGAATCGACATATGCCCGTATGATTCATAAAAAAATGGGCTTAATAGATTTTGACAGGCCCGCCGACGCGACGGAGAGGCTTGTGAGGGGTATGAATCCGTGGCCGAGCGCATTTACTTATATTGACGGCAAAATGCTTAAAATTTGGAAATGTTTTGTTGAGAAGGATGAAAGTCTTGTATCGGAAGGAGTGGATATCAGCGCATATAATAATGGTGATATAGTAAAAATTTCCGGGGAATATATATATATAAAGACAGGGAAGAATATTCTTGTAATTAGCGAGCTTCAGCCGGAAGGGAAAAAAAGAATGGAGACATCGGCATTTTTGAGAGGCAGCAGGCTTGAGACGGGAATGAAATTAGGAATTGGCATATGATTAATTCACTCAAACTTCACAAGTTATGTGTACGGTATGAGTAAATCAAATTTTGAGGTAGGAGGAATGTATATGTTAGGAGCAGTGCTTGCAGATTACAGCAGCCATTATTATGGTTACGGTTACGGAAGGGGAGGATATGGCCTTTATTTTGACAGGACATATTTTCTTGTGCTTATAGGCGTTGTGTTATCGCTTATAGCTTCCGCTATGGTAAAGACAACATTTTCAAAGTATAATAAAGTTCGCTCAAGGAGTGGAATGACCGGCGCGCAGGCGGCGGAGAGGCTTCTTCGCGCAAACGGGATTCAGGATGTTACGATTGCGCATGTGAGCGGAAACCTTACCGACCATTACGATCCAAGAAAAAAAGTATTGAATCTGTCGGACAGCGTATATGGAAGCAGTTCGGTCGCGGCAGTTTCAGTCGCGGCTCACGAGGTGGGACACTGTATCCAGCACGCCAGGGATTATACGCCGCTGACTATAAGGTCCGCGCTTGTTCCGGTTGCTAATTTCGGCTCCTCTTTGTCGTGGATTCTCATACTTGCCGGTATTATATTGGGCGGTATACCGATTCTTTTAAATATCGGTATTATTTTGTTTTCAGCCGCGGTACTCTTTCAGATTGTAACTCTGCCGGTAGAGTTTAACGCGTCAAGGAGAGCGCTTGTCTGCCTTGAGAGTAATGGTATTTTGTATAATGATGAGATTGCGTCGGGAAAGAAAGTGTTACGGGCGGCGGCTCTGACATATGTGGCGGCGGCGCTTACGGCAATCCTCCAGCTTGTAAGGTTAATCCTTTTATTTGGTGGAAGAGGGAACGATGATTAATATGTCAGGGAATATAAAACGTGTAATGACCTCAAGGGAGCTGTCTCTTGAGGTCATATATAATGTGCTTGAGAACGGTGAATATTTGAAGGAGTCCGTTGACAGCGCCATATCGAAAAATGGCATAACAGATGCGAGAGACAGGGCGTTCATATCCATGCTTTGCGAAGGAACGGTTGAGAGGATGATTGAGCTTGACTACATAATTGATCAGTATTCTTCCAAGAGAACGGAAAAGCTTAAGCCTTATATAAGAAATATACTTAGAATGACGGTATATCAGATAAAGTATATGGACAGGGTTCCTGACAGCGCCTCGGTGGACGAGGCTGTGAAGCTTGCGGTAAAAAAGGGTTACGGCGGACTCAGAGGATTCGTAAACGGAGTGTTAAGAAATGTTGCCAGGACGTATAAGAACATAGAATACCCTGACAGGGAGCGTGAGCCGGTAAAATATTTTTCGGTAATGTATGCAATGCCTGCGTGGATTGTAAGGCATTTTATAAATGAACTTAAGAAATATGGCGTTGAAAAAAATGAGTCCGGAGCCGATAAGCCTGTAAAGGACGGACAGCGAACAGACAATATAAAAACAGTAGAACTTGTGCGCTGCCTTGAATATTTTCTTACAAAACCCGAACTTACAATAAGACCCGGAACAATCAGCCGTAAAGCCGTATTGGAACTTGAAAGCGAGCTTAGCAGGGCGGGCTTTGCAGCTTCGCGGGGCCGGATATTTGAATATGCCTTGCGGCTTAAAAGCCCGGGGAAGATTGAGGACATTCCGGGGTATAGCGACGGAAGGTTTGTGGTCCAGGATGAAAGTTCCATGATTCCGGCCCATGTCATAGCCGGATATATCAGCGAAGGAACAGGCGCGCTGCCGGTAGTAATACATTACTCCGATATATCGGACGCAGGTATGTCAGCTGAACCAAGTCCGGGTAGTACCGGACGATTGAGACTGCTTGACATGTGCGCCGCACCCGGAGGGAAAGCTCTGCACGCGGCGTCGCTTTTAGGAGATCTCGTTGATATTGAAGCAAGGGATGTAAGCGACGCTAAGACCGCAATGATAAGGGCCAATATAGAAAGGCTTGGAATTGATAATATACATGTATGCAGGGCTGACGCGCTTATAAGAAATGAAAACGACAGGGAGAGTTACGATATTATTATTGCAGACCTTCCGTGTTCAGGTCTTGGCGTAATAGCAAAAAAGCCCGACATAAAATACCATATAGATGAAAAAGGCATGGACTCTCTTGCATCGATTCAGTCTGACATGCTTGATAATGCGGCCGCTTATGTTAAGAGCGGCGGAATAATTGTGTATAGTACATGTACGGTTAATATCGGTGAGAATGAGAACAACTGCCGCGCTTTTCTTGACAGGCATCCTGAGTTTGTGCAGGTTAATGTCAAAAGATTTGTTCCCGAACATATCAGGGAGTCTGTCGACGAATTTGGAAGTATTAAGATTATTCCGGGAAGGTATAAAAGCGACGGTTTTTTTGTGGCAATGTTTAGACGTCGGTGACATATTTTTTGGAATTATGGTTTGGATTCGGATGCATCTGGCAGAAAGCAATTTTCAAACACGCTCTAGAAAGCCGCAGAACGCGATGGGAGTTTCGTATGGATCAATACATGGATATTTTATCATTTACATTTGAAGAACTTGAAAAGTATATTACGGACGCCGGTTATCCTGCGTTTCGCGCAAGGCAGATATATGCCTGGCTTCACAAAAAGCTTGTCTCACAGTGGGACGAGATGACGAATGTGCCTAAGAAGCTTCGCAAAATAATGTCTGAAAACTATACTATACTTCCGCTTTGCATAAAAGAAAAGCTTACTTCTGAAATAGACGGGACCTCAAAATATCTTATGGCCTCGTATGACGGAGGTATAATAGAGAGCGTTGCGATGAAGTACAGCTACGGCTTAAGCGTGTGCATATCGTCCCAGATCGGATGCAGAATGGGGTGCAGGTTCTGCGCGTCTACGCTTCTCGGACTTGAAAGGAACCTCACCGCGTCGGAGATGCTGTCGCAGGTATATAACATACAGCGCAATGCCGGAGAGAGGGTTGATAATATAGTTATCATGGGAATCGGAGAGCCGTTTGATAACTATGACGAAGTCCTCAAATTCATACGTATGATATCGGATTCGAACGGCCTTAACATAAGCCAGAGAAATATTACCGTGTCTACCTGCGGTCTTGTCGACAGAATATACGATTTTGCAAACGAGGAGCTTGCGGTGACGCTCGCTATATCGCTTCATGCGCCTGACGATTCCATTCGAAAGACTATAATGCCGGTTGCGAACAGATACAGTATTGATGAAATAATGGAGGCCTGCCGGTATTTTATTATGAAAACCGGAAGAAGGGTGACGTTCGAGTATACATTGATTGACGGGGTAAACGACTCGACGGAATGTGCGGCAAAGCTTGTGTCGCTTCTTCGGGGAATGCTGTGCCATGTCAATCTGATAGCGCTTAATTCCGTGAAGGAAAGGGAGTGCCGCAGTTCCGCAATTCAGAATATAAAATGTTTTGAAAAATATTTGCAGAAAAACAGGATAAACGCAACAATCAGACGTGGAATGGGACGGGATATAGACGCTGCCTGCGGCCAGCTCAGAAAACGGTATATGAACGGCGCCGATACCGGTATATGACGTTATGTACATAGACATATTACCATCTCTCTGTCTATGCATATTATATAACAAATAAAATTGGGGATTGTTGTAATATGGGTAAACAGAGTAATTGTAATTGTGATTGTGAATCGGTTTGTGAAAAGGAATGCGTATCTTTCCCTCCGCAGCACCAGAACAGACAGCCGGGTTTTGAGTATGTGATGGAGCCGCTTCCCGTGTCGGAGTGTGGAAAGAAACATCGGAAACTTGATAATAAAGTTGCGCTTATTACAGGCGGTGACAGCGGAATCGGGCGTGCGGCTGCATACGATTTTGTCAAGGAGGGAGCTCTTGTCGCAATCGTCTACTATAATGAAGAAAAGGACGCCATGGATACTGCCCATAGAATAGAGGCGCTTGGCGCCAAACCGCTGCTTATGTGCGGCGATTTGAAAGAGCCGGGTTTCGCAAAATATTGCGTGGAGAAGACAATAGATTGTTTTGGACGGCTTGATATACTAGTGAATAATCATGCAGTCCAGTTTGTACAGAGAAGTATTTTGGATATTTCGCACAAACAGCTTGAACTGACATTCAGGAACAATGTATTTTCATATTTTTACTTAATACAATATGCCCTGCCATACATGGGGAAAGGTTCCAGTATTATTAATACGGCTTCGGTAACGGCCTATGAGGGTAATAAGGATTTGATTGACTATAGTTCCACGAAGGGAGCAATCGTGGCATTGACAAGGTCGCTGTCACTGTCTCTTGCAGAACGGGGAATCAGGGTAAATGCGGTTGCGCCGGGACCTATTTGGACACCGTTGATTCCTTCGTCCTATTCGGCCGGGGAAGTTGCCACGTTTGGCAAGAAGACGTCGCATGTCCCGATGAACAGGGCGGGTCAGCCTTGTGAAGTATCGCCGTGCTATGTATTTCTTGCATCGGACGATGCAAGCTATATGACGGGGCAGGTGCTCCATCCAAACGGGGGAACGATTGTCGGTTCATGACATGGGGGAATAAGGATGAGCTATTATGACTTGTCCTTTTGTGGTTGTTGTGTTAAAATATAGAAACGTACTTTAAGATTATGGAAGAAAACAGGCAGGGAGATTGGGTATGCCTGTTGATGAATACGCAGGAGATATGTTATCGATTCTGCAGAAAGGGAGTAAGACGGATATTCGTATGAAATCATTTGCAGTAACAGATATTGGAAAGAAAAGAACGATTAATCAGGATTATGTCTATAATACGGATGATAATATAGGGCGGTTCTCAAACCTCTATATTGTTGCCGACGGTATGGGCGGACATAATGCAGGGGATATGGCGTCAAGAATATGTGTCGAGACTGTATGCAGTTCTATAGCGGATAGTGAATTTACAACTCCTGTAAGTATATTGGAGGAGGCTGTCAGGACTTCCAACAAGAAAGTGATGGAGGTGGCGGGCACGTCCAAGGAGTATGAAGGGATGGGAACGACCCTAGTCATTTCAACCATACTGGACGGGGTGATGTATGTTGCCAATATCGGCGATTCAAGGCTGTATCTGCTTAGGGAATCGCTTGAGCAGATTACGGAGGATCATTCTCTTGTGGAGGAGATGGTGAAGTCGGGTGAGCTTGCAAAGGAGAATGTACGAAGCCATCCGAACAAAAATATTATAACGAGGGCGCTTGGAATCGGGAATGGCGTCGAGGCAGATTATTTTCAGATTGAGGTCATGGAGAATGATATAATTCTAATGTGTTCTGACGGTCTCACTAATATGATTGAGGACATAGACATAGAATATACAATTAAGAGCAACAGGGACAATCCGCAGAAAGCAATGATGGAACTTCTGTCAAAGGCCAATGAGGCCGGCGGAAGGGATAATATTACGGTACTTGTTGTAAAGGTATGATTATATATGCTTGAAGATGTGAAAGAAAGATAGAAGAAAGGGTAGAGTGCAGATAATGATTAAAATCGGTATGTTGATTAGTGACAGATACGAGATTATTGAAAAAGCCGGAACCGGCGGTATGGCGGATGTGTACAAGGCAATGGACCGGCGTCTCAACCGCTTTGTCGCAATTAAGGTGCTTAAGCAGGAATTCAGTACGGATACCAAGTTTGTTACAAAGTTCCGCGCGGAGGCGCAGTCGGTTGCCGGATTGTCACATTCAAATATTGTCGGCGTGTATGACGTCGGGGACGAGGACGGGCTCCATTATATAGTGATGGAGCTTGTTGAGGGCATCACACTCAAAAAATATATTGAGAGAAAAGGCAGACTTGACATACGCGAGGCTCTCGGTATATCCATTCAGATTGCCCAAGGTCTTGAGGCGGCGCATGATAATCATATCATTCACAGAGACATTAAGCCACAGAATATAATTATATCAAAAGAGGGAAAAGTAAAGGTAACGGATTTCGGAATTGCAAAGGCGGCAAGTTCCAACACCATTACGTCTAACGCGATGGGCTCGGTGCATTATATATCGCCGGAGCAGGCGAGGGGCGGATTCAGCGATGAAAAAAGCGATATATATTCGCTTGGCATAACCATGTATGAGATGCTCAGCGGAAGCGTTCCGTTTACCGGCGAGAGCACGGTCGCCGTTGCGCTCGCCCATATTCAGGAGGAAGCTGTCCCGCTGAAACAGCTTCAGGCAGACATACCGAACAGCGTTGAGATGATTGTATCGAAGTGTATGCAGAAAAAACCGGAGATGCGTTATCTTAACGTCACAAGCCTTATTGACGATTTGAAACAGGCCGTTACGGACCCGGACGGCGATTTTGTAAAGATTAATAATCTTGTCAATGATTCGGCTACGATTCATATGTCGGACGACGAGGTCAGAAAGATCAGGACGGGAAGGGCGGTTGTCGTTCCGAAGCCTGACCCTAAGGAGGATATTGACCTCCCTGACATTGAGAAAGAAAATGAAAAAGACAGCGATATTGACCCGAAATTAGAGAAAGCGGTTGTTATAGGAAGTATTGTTGCGGGTGTTGTGCTTGCCCTCATAGTCATATTTATTATTGTAAAAGTATTCTTTTCAGGCGGAAGCACATCGGAAGAACCTGAGAATACGCCTGAACCGACCGCGACGGCAGTCGCTACGTTTGTTCCGCAGGATGATGAAGAAACAGGGGTTGAGCTTGACGATATCAAAGGTATGGATAAGAAAGATGCAATAGCGTATCTTGACGGCCTCAAGCTGGACCTTAGCATTGACACGAAGGAGGAGGAATCGGATGAAGTCGAGGTAGGACAGGTTATTTCAACGAATCCTGTCGCGGGAACGACTATTAATAAGGGAGATTCGGTTACCATTATAGTAAGTTCCGGAGCCCCTAAGATAAAAGTTCCGGATGTCTCCGGATATTCGGCTTCGGATGCGGAAGAAGCTGTGAGGGATGCAGGTTTCACGCCAAAGCTTTCTTACGACAACAGTGATACAGTTGATATTGATAAGGTAATAAAGACGATTCCGGAAAAAGATACTGAGGCTGAAAAGGAATCCGAGGTTGTAATCGTATTGAGCAAAGGTAGGGCGACAAAATATGTTAAAGTTCCAAAACTTTCCGGACTGACTAAAAAGCAGGCTAAAAAGGCGCTTGAGAAAGCAGACTTAAAGCTTGGCAATACGACGAGCAACTACTCGGACAGTGTTGCTGAAAAGCTTGTAATGGCGCAGAGCCAGCCGAACGGTTCGGAGGTCGAAGCAGGAACGACCGTGGATATTACGTTAAGCCTTGGTCCGGAGGTGACGTATAAATATATAGGCAATTTGACGATAAGCGACAATCCGTTTACCGACGAGACACAGACGGGAACAATCATGTTTGTTCTCACACAGGACGGGCAGACAAAGGTAGTAAATGGCGGTGAGACCGTTATGAATTATTACAGTTTTCCTCTGGAGCTGACGGTTGAGGGATGGAGCGAGTCGGCAGGGGAGATTGTAATGTACGTTAACGGGGCGAGATTTAACGCCTATCATATAAGCTTTGAAAAGGTTGCGCAGTAGCTTATGGTTGGAAAGATTATGAAAGGAATTGCAGGCTTTTACTATGTACATGTGCCGGGCGACGGAATATATGAGTGCAGAGCGAAGGGAATTTTCCGCAACAGGAATGAAAAGCCCCTTGTCGGCGACATGGTGGAGCTTGGTATATTGGATGAGGATGCGAGACAGGGAAACATAACTGCAATCTGTGACAGGAAAAATGCGGTTTTCAGGCCGCAGGTTGCCAATGTTGACCAGGCTTTGGTCGTATTTGCGGCAGCCGAGCCCGCGCCGAACCTGCATCTTTTAGACTATTTTCTTGTCAGGATGGAAACAGGCGATATACCCGTAATAATATGTTTTAATAAGTCTGACCTTGCGGACGAGTTTTCCCTTAAAAGATACAGGGATATATATTCAGAATGCGGTTATGAGTTCTTAAGCGTGTGCGCGCATACGGGAGAGGGACTAAAACAGCTGATGGAAAAAATGAATGGGAAGACTACCGTGCTTGCGGGTCCCTCGGGCGTGGGAAAATCATCTATAATGAATCTTCTTCATCCCGAAGCACAGGCTGAAACGGGAGTTATAAGCAGGAAGCTTGGCAGAGGAAAACATACGACAAGACACTCAGAGATATTTTGTATTGATGAGAACAGTTATCTCGTTGATACTCCGGGTTTTTCATCGTTGCGCCTTCCTGATATGGAGGAGGCGGAACTTGGTCTGTATTTTCCCGAATATGCGGAATGCGGAGGAATGTGCAGGTTTCAGGGATGTCTGCACAAGGATGAGCCTGATTGTGAGGTTAAGAAAAGGGTACGCGCAGGGGAGTTGTCTGCGGAACGGTATGAGAGCTATCTGCTCATGCTTGAGGAAATCAGAACCCAGAGGAAATGGTAGCGTCGTTTGGCGCAGTATTAAAGCTTAAGGAGAGGAGAGCTATGGATACAAAATATAAGATGGCGCCGTCGATACTTGCCGCAGATTTTTCACGTCTGGGAGAGGAGATTGGAAGGCTTGAGAAGAATGGCGCCGAATATGTGCATATAGACGTTATGGACGGAGCATTTGTTCCAAACATATCTATAGGTATACCGGTAATCCGTTCTCTTAGAAAGTGTACGGATTTGTTTTTTGACGTGCATCTGATGGTAAATGAACCTATACGGTATATTGACAGATTCGCTGAAGCGGGGGCTGACGGCATAACCGTTCATGCAGAGGCATGTACGGATTTGGAAGCCACTCTTGATAAGATAGCGCAGACGGGTAAGAAGCCCGCGGTCAGTATTAATCCTGATACGGGCATAGACGCCGTAATACCGTATCTTGACAAGGTAGGCATGGTCCTTTTAATGAGTGTGTATCCAGGTTACGGCGGACAGAAATTCATCGTAGAAACGCTTGACAAATCCGCGGCACTCAGGGAATATATAACAAAGAATAAACTGGATATTGATATAGAGATGGACGGAGGCATCAAGCTTGACAATGTCAAAAAGGTTGTTGATGCGGGTGTCAATGTAATAGTTGCAGGGACAGGCGTGTTCCGGGGCGACCTTTCCGCTAATATGAAGAGCTTTCGCGAGATATTTAATAAAGTATAATTAACTAAATAGTCCGGGTGCTTTTTATGTTGCAGGAGTCGTGGCGTTCTATGCCAAATAACACATATATTGAGTTACAATACATCTAATGTGAATAAGAATAGCTTTGTTTTGACATTATAATACACATGTTATTGTTAAAAATATGGGCTACAAAAGCGAGGATGTGTATAACTTATGGTAATAGATAATGTGTATATTGGCAGCAGGATAAGGGAGCTGCGCAAGGGTAAGAAAATGACGCAGTTTGAACTTGCATCTAAGCTGAATATTAGTCAGCAGACATTGAGCCGCTATGAAAACGGCTCAACTCAGATTTCATATGCGGAGCTTATACGTCTGGTCGAATTATTCAAGATTCCGATAGAGTATTTTTTCGGCATGGAAATTCAGGAAGTATCGGATGACGAAATAAGGCTGGTTTCGTATTATCGGAGTCTGAACAGCAGTATGCAGGGCAAAGCTTTAAGCATTGTAAAGCTGTTGTCAGACGATAATTAAAGTCAGTCGTATTTTTTCTTTTGCAGGCTTTCGTTCATTATTTTGACATTGTGCCTGCCTGTAAGAAACTGGATTACCCAGATTATGATGAATATTAATATAAAGATACCAAAATAGCTTAAAAAACCTTTTACACTGTGTTCCATCCAGTACGTAAAATAGGCGGTAGGCATCATTATCAACGATACGATAATAAAATAAATCCCTGTCTGTTTTACGATACTCCAGTTATCTTTTTCCCAAATTACGGAGCTTGCCGCAAATCCGGCGCCGAGCAGTCCGCCAAGAAGCGCCTGAAGGATTACGGCGTTTATCTCATTCCCGGTAAGTTCTATTAGCTCCGGTACGCACGGTGAGTAGTATCCGCCTGCAAAGCACGCTGATAAAATTATAGTTATTATATAGCATATTGAGATTCCAATTGGAAAGCCGATAAGGCCGCGCATAATAATATTTTTTTTCATTTTAATCACCTCATACTCCTAATATTTTTTTAATTTTAGATACAAACCGTCTTGAGACGTATGTCACGTCGCCGTTTGACATTTTTACGCAAATGGTTCCGGTGAAGCCCAAATCAAAACTGTCGGCTTTTTTTAAATTGATTATCTCTGAATTCGATATGCGAACGAACGAGCGGGAGCCAAGCCGCGCCTCGAGTTCATATAATCTTAGGCGCAGTGTATATTCGCCTCTTTCAGTCACAGCAAAAACTTTTCCATTATTTGCATAGATTCTTATTAAGTCAGCTTGTTCTAGCACCTCGACCTTTCCGTTCTTGATTCCGGAAATAATCTTCGGCACATCTTCAGATAATTTTTTGACAATGTCATTCACCTCGTCCGTCATCTCGCCGGTCATTATGATTATGTGGGGTTCGGGATATGATTTGTCTATTTTAATTTCAACCTGCATCAATCCACCTCCTTGAACTTTGTGACATAATTATAGAAAAAATAAATGCGTGTTTCAATAGATTTGATATAGTCGGTCGGCTTGTGAGTACAGTCGGTAAGCGGGGAAGATTCATATTGGTTAGAATGCTTTACTTGTGTGATTCTATATATTAATGGTATAATGTACATGAAAGCGAAAAACATATTTACGGGAGATTACTATATGTACCATATTGCACTATGCGATGATGAGACAGGGGAACTGGAAAAGACAGAACAGCTGTTGAAGCGTTATTGTCAAATGAGCGATGGAGTGGAATTATCCATTGAAAGATTTGAGTCAGCGGACGATTTGCTAAAAATGGTAAGAGAAAATAGCTGCGTTCCTGATATAATATTTATGGATATATTTATGCCGGGCAAGCTTGGGATAGATGCAGTGAAGGAATTAAGACAGATGGGAAGCGGTTGCTTGATTGTGTTTCTCACCATGTCTTCGGATTATGCGCTGGAGGCGTTCAGGGTGGACGCGGACCAGTATCTTCTAAAACCGGTTGTGGAGAAGGAACTGTTCGAGGTGTTTGGCAGGTTGTTGGGTAAAATCAGTAAGAAGAAAAAATATCTGGCACTTCGCATTGACAACAGGATTTACCGTGTGGCGCTGCATGATATTGTATATTGCGAGGCGCAGAAAAAGTGTCAGCATATCTATCTTGCGGACGGCGCGAAGCATATTCTCAGAATGACAATGGCAAGAATATTTGATATGCTTTCCGACTATCCGGAATTTGTTAAGGTCGGAATAAGCTATATAGTCAATCTAGAGCACGTTGATAGTCTGGATTCACGTGAGATACACATGGACAACGGAGGAAAAATATATATTCCGAGAGGTTCCTACCATCCGCTTATGGAAAAATATTTTGACTATTACTGTGACGAAGAGGTATAATTTATTCTTTTGTGAAATGACTGAATGCAAATGGTACCCTCAAAAGTGTAAATCATTCCGCTGTTATTGAATTAACGTTCCAATATGCTATGTTTATATAAAAAGCGCTCCGCTAAGGATGCGCACACGCGCGATATGTAGTTCGTTACATTCGCAACACGCGCTTGGCGCACAAAATGTCGCAAGCGACATTCTGTGTTCTGGAATAATGACAGGGTTTGAGGTGTTTTGGAATTGCGGGAGCACAAAAACATCGTTTTACTGGTACATTAGAATTCTGTGTGGATGTTAAAGGGGTATTAAAATGTTAGGAGGTTCGTTTTGGATAGCGATGCTTCGCAATGGTATAGGGGCCGGAACTATAATGGCGGTGTTTCTTTTGCTTGACCGTCCGAGATTTACCATGAAGCTGACAATATGGCTATATTCTTTATTCATGTTTTTGGCTGTAACGGTATTTAGTTTCTGGTATTTGTACAGCAGTGATACGTACGTAAGGTTTTCACCGCTGCTTAGCATTGTTGTGGTCGGTTTTTTTTGCATTAATATGAGCAGCGATACGTTATTTCTTTCCCTGTACAGGTTCACGCTCGGTTTTTATATTTTGTCCGTAATGGTTTTTTGTGGAGTGGATGTATCGCGTATATGGTTTGGGAACAGTGTGTGGGCGGATATAATAGTCCGCGTGGTGATGGCTGCGGTTATCATCTATATTATAGCGACAAGGGTGCGCAAAAGTTTTCTTTCCGGAATTGACTATCTGTGTGAGGAAATGGACGGCTTCAGCTCTGTGACGGTGTTTTTGTCAATACTTACTGCCGGACTTGTTGCATTTTGGCCGGGAGCGCGTCAGTTGTCCATGTTTCATGTCGTACGCACGGTCATTCTCTTTTTCATGGCCGGAATGATTCAGTATATGGTCTTTCAGATATATTTGCACCAGGGTAAGGAACGGCGTTATCAGAAAGAAAATGAACTGCTTGCAATAAATGAGCAGCTGATGCTCCGCCAGCTTGAAATTCTGCGTGAATCGGAGCGTAAATCAGTGAGAATACGCCATGATGTGAGGCATCACTGTCTGCTGATGGAGGAATATATTAAAAAGAGGCAGCTTGATAAGCTTTTGAATTATGTACAACAATACCGTGAAGACATTGAGAGCAGGAGTTCGCCGCGGATATGCGCAAATGATACAATCAATGGTATTTTGTCCTTATATGAGAGACGGGCGCGTGAAAAAAATATTAATGTTACGATAAACGTCAGGGTTTCGGGTGAAATAACGGTCAGGGACATTGATTTGACAGCCATTCTGGCAAATATTTTTGAAAATGCCATTCAGGGCTGTACGGCGTCGGGAGAGCCGGAACAGGCAATCCATATTTCTATTACAAGGAAAGGTAAAAAAATAGTTGTTCAGTGTAGAAACACATGTGCACGCGACAGGAAGCAGGAGGTCTGTATGCCGAATTCCGGTAAAGCCGGAGGCGTCGGAATGTCAAGCATTATAACAGTAGTGTCATATTATAGTGGAGAGTCGGAATTTTTTGTGGAGGACGGAATGTTTGTAGCAAGGGTTCTTTTGAATATTCCTGAAACATGATAAGGAGCCGCTGCGTTAGTCGGCGTTTTTCTAAAAAATAGTAGAAACGGGGAGAATTATTATGAGAAGAACTATTAAAGGTAAATTGACAATCAGCGTTATTTTTATCGTAGTAGTCAGCATTATACTTACGACAGTCGGAATTGTGTTCGTAGCCGGAGGCCGGCTTATACGCAATCAGACGGATGCGCTGCAGCTTAACGCGGACAAATATGCTGAGGAAATCAATACGTGGATTGAGAATGAAAAAATGCTTGCCGAGGGCGCCGCGAACAGCATTGAAGCCTCCGGGAATACGGACGGCATGGCCATACAGCGCGTTATGGACACTTACTCCGAGGGCAGGGGGGAGCTTTTGAACCTGTACTGCGGGACTAAAAACAGCTTGTTTTTCCAGTCAAACAAAGATGCGGAAATACCTGACGGATATGATCCGGTACAGCGCGGCTGGTATAAGCAGGCGGCTGAAAAGAAAGCAACGATTGTGACCGACCCATACTGGGATGTGCTAACCAACCAGATGTGTACGACGATTGCGTCTCCGGTTTACATAGAAGGAGAGCTTGAAGCTGTTGTCGGACTGGACGTGACGCTGTCGACGGTTACGGACCTTACCGGCAGCATTAATTATGCCGAAGGCGTATACGGATTCCTTGCTGACAGCAGCGGACAGTATGTGGCGCATAAAAATAAAGAATATGAGCCTTCTGAAGATGCCGCCGTGATTGTTACCGACATAATGCCGGGACTGAAAGAGTTGATGGACGGTGAAGACAACACGGTATTAAAACTTAAGGATTATGACGGTGTTAAAAGTTATTTTGCCACTGCAGTCATTAAGGGAAGCGACTGGAAACTTGGCGTTGTAGTGCCTGCCTCCAATGTTTTGAATTCGCTTATGAGAATGGTAGTCGTGGCTCTTATAATTGCGGCCATTATTATTGCGCTTGTGGCCGTGTTCATGGCGGGGCTGATTGGAAGGATGTTAGCCCCGGTACAGACGCTAAAGCAGTTTGCATCGGGTGATTTTTCTGAGAACATGGTATATGAAAAATCCATACCAAGAGAATATAAGAATGAGACTGAGCAGATTAAAAAGGCGACGTCAGAAGTAAAACAGCAGATTAGGGGTATAATACTGAATACGAAGAACGAGGCGGAAAGTATAGGAACGATTGCCGAGGGAACTTCGGCGGAGATGGCCGTGCTTACACAGGGAATATCCGATATATTAACCTCAGTCGTCAAGGTGATGAGCCAGACTGCCGAGGCAAAGGAGCTTGCCGAAAGTATTAAGACTACCGGGCAGGAGCTTGGCGTTCTCGTAGATAATGTAGCAAAGAAAGCAGGAGAAGCCGCGAATCAGTCGGGAGACATAATGGAACGCGCGGAAGTACAGCATGAAAATTCAGAAAAGTCAGGCCGGGAGGCGGTTTCGCTTTACCGTGAGACTAAGAAGGAGTTAGAGATGGCTATAGAGGACAGCCAGAGGGTACATGATATTGATTCGCTGACCGAGGAAATTCTATCAATCAGCTCGCAGACGAATCTTCTGGCTCTTAACGCCTCGATTGAGGCTGCGCGGGCAGGAGAAGCCGGACAGGGATTCGCAGTAGTTGCAAATGAGATTCGCGAACTTGCGGACCACTCGAAACAAGCCGTTGATAAGATTAGACATGTGACGGAGGGCGTTGTACAGAACGTCACTATATTGTCAGAAAGTTCAGGTAGACTGTTAGAGTTTATGAATGAAAAAGTAATGATGGATTACAGAGGTATGACTGAGCTTGCAGGCATGTACAAACAGGACGCGGTATTCTATGGAGATATTTCAAGCGATTTGGGTTCGGCGTCGAGACAGATGAGCGAGAGTATGGATGGAATAAATGATGCGATATCTTCCATAACGGCGCTTGTCGGTGAAATTGCAGAGTATATACAGGGAATGGAAAGGACGGCACACAACTCAAACGAGAATTCAAACGCAGTCCTTGCCAAGATGGAAGAACTTTCAAGGTTAAGTGAGAAGCTAAATCAGACAGTCGCGTCGTTCAAGGTGTGATAGCTACTTGAGTATATATTAAAAGCGCTCCGCTAAGGATGCGCACTCGCGCGATATGTAGTTAGTTGCATTCGCAACACGCGCTAGCTGTTTGACTGTTATCTGATAATAGCTTTGGTGAAATAAAAACACTTAACTATAGATTGAAACTATAACGCGCTATGTTCTATATATATTAGACAATCCATATCTGCCATGCTAGAATGAGTTCAATAAAAATAAACGGAATTGGAGGATAAAGCTATGGCAGATATTAATAATCCAAAAAACTGGGCGTTTGAGACAAGGCAGCTTCATATAGGCCAGGAGCAGCCGGATTTGGAAACGGATGCAAGAGCCGTACCTATCTATGCATCTTCGTCATATGTATTTCATGATACAAATCATGCGGCTGACAGATTTGGTTTAAGGGACGCCGGGAATATTTACGGAAGGCTTACCAATCCCACGCAGGATATTTTTGAGCGGCGCATCGCATCATTGGAGGGCGGCTCGGCGGCTCTGGCAGTGGCGTCGGGTGCGGCGGCCATATCTTACACATTTCAGGCATTGGCAAAGTCGGGGGAACATATAGTGTCGTCAAAAACAATTTATGGGGGAACTTATAATTTTTTGCGGCATACGTTTCCGCTTACGAACGGGGTCAGTACCACTTTCGTCAATCCTGAAGACACGGACTCTTTTGAGTCGGCAATTAGAGATAATACGAAGGCTGTTTTTGTTGAGACCCTTGGAAACCCGGGTTCTAACCTGGTTGACTTGGAAAAGATAGCGGAAATTGCGCATAAGCATAATATTCCGCTGGTAGTGGACTCAACGTTTGCAACGCCATATTTAATCCGTCCTATAGAATATGGGGCGGATATTGTAGTTCATTCCGCAACAAAATTTATCGGGGGACATGGCACTGCAATCGGAGGCGTTATAATTGACAGCGGTAATTTCAACTGGAAATCGGCGGGAACATATCCATGGATATCTGAAGCGAATCCAAGCTATCACGGCGTATCTTTTTCGGACGCCGCTGGACCTGCCGCATTCGTAACTTATATACGCGCGGTAATTCTTAGGGATACGGGAGCAACGCTATCCCCGTTTCATGCCTTTTTATTTCTTCAGGGTCTTGAGACTTTGTCGCTTCGTGTGGAGCGCCATGTGAGCAATGCGCTAAAGATTGTTGAATATCTTAAAAACCATCCAAAAGTGGAAGCGGTACACCACCCGTCGCTTGCAAGCGAGCCGAGTCATCAACTATACACGAAGTACCTGCCGCATGGCGGAGGTTCCATCTTTACATTTGAGATTAAAGGAGATTCAAAGACAGCGCGTACATTTATTGATAATCTGTCTATTTTTTCACTTGTGGCTAATGTCGCGGATGTGAAGTCGCTTGTCATCCATCCGGCCACAACTACGCACAGCCAGTGCACGGAGGAGGAATTATTGGAACAGGGCATTAAGCAGAATACAATACGTCTGTCAATAGGTATTGAGAAAGCGGAAGATTTAATTGCCGCGCTTGACGCCGCGTTTCTTGCAGCCGCGGAAGACTGCGTATAGCTTCGTTTCCGGTATACTGTGATAATATAATAATATATTCATTATTTGGAGGTAGATAGTATGGGTAATATAAAAGAGAGCGCGTTAGAATTAATAGGCGGAACACCGCTTTTGAAACTTAACAGATATATGGATCAGTCGGGGATTCATAATGCCGTAATCCTTGCAAAGCTTGAATATCTGAATCCCGCCGGTTCAGTAAAGGACAGGGTTGCGCTTGCTATGATAGAGGATGCGGAAAACAACGGAGTTCTTAAGGCGGGAGCTACGATTATTGAGCCTACAAGCGGCAACACCGGAATCGGAATTGCGGCTGTCGCTGCCGCAAAGGGCTACAAAGCCATATTTACTCTGCCCGATACGATGAGCGTCGAGAGACGTAACATGCTGAAAGCCTACGGCGCAAGGCTGGAGCTTACAGAGGGTGCGAAAGGAATGAAGGGCGCGATAGAGAGAGCCGAGGAATTAAAGCAGTCCATTCCTGACTCTGTAATTCTCGGTCAGTTTGTCAATCCGGCAAATCCTGCTGCGCACAGGGCGGCGACCGGCCCTGAGATATGGGAACAGACAGGCGGTAAGGTCGACATATTTGTTGCAGGAGTCGGGACAGGCGGAACGATAACGGGAGTAGGAGAATATCTGAAGTCAAAAAATCCCGATATTAAAATAGTTGCAATCGAGCCTGCGGACAGTCCCGTTCTGTCAAAGGGAACTGCCGGGCCGCACAAGATACAGGGAATCGGCGCGGGATTTGTGCCCGACGTTTTAAATACCGAAATATATGATGAAATAATTGCGGTTGAAAATGACGACGCGCTCAGGGAGGGAAGGGCATTTGCCTCCAGCGAGGGAATTCTTGTGGGAAT
>JAAVXK010000016.1 GCA_022790615.1 Lachnospiraceae bacterium | reverse complement strand
GTTAAGTTTTGCTTAAATATATATAACCTTACCTTTGATTTGATATACCGCGCATTATGACGACTCCATCTTTATAATCTCCTTCTTGAGCCGTTTCATTATTTTCTTTTCAAGCCTCGATATATACGACTGTGAAATACCGAGTATGTCGGCTACTTCTTTCTGTGTCTTTTCCTCTCCCTGTATCGAATCTATGCCGAATCTGAGCTGTATTATCATCCTCTCCCTGTCGTTCAGCCTGTCTAGCGCTTTTTTCAACAGTTTTTTGTCAACTTCGCTCTCGAGTTCTTTCGATATTATGTCCTCGTCGGTTCCAAGGATGTCGGACAGCAAAAGTTCGTTTCCGTCCCAGTCTACGTTGAGCGGCTCGTCGATGGAAACCTCCATTTTTGTCTTGCTCGTTCTGCGCAGGTACATAAGTATTTCATTTTCAATACACCTTGACGCATATGTCGCAAGTTTTATTTTTTTCTCAGCCTTAAATGTATTAATTGCTTTCATCAGACCTATTGTACCAATCGAAATAAGGTCCTCGACGCCAACGCCTGTATTGTCGAACTTTTTTGCTATGTAGACTACAAGCCTTAAGTTATGTTCCACGAGCACGGAAATCGCCTCGCTTCTGCCGTCCTCATCCTCGAGCTTTTCAAGCCAGATTATCTCCTCCTCCGGCTCAAACGGCGCCGGAAGTATTTCCGCGCCCCCTATGTAGTGAATATCACCGCCCTTATCAAAAAAAACATCTCTCATATTCCTAATCATCCGAAACTGGAAACAATTAGGAACAGAAATCCGAAACATCATAAAATTAACCCCCTAATCTCATATCACAATGAAGTATGAAATCATAACTGCCATCCGAAGATAATTTACCGTCGTACACGGCTATATAACACGGTCCGAACGTCTTTCTTACCTTTTGGCATTCCAGCACTACATTTTCCGCCGCTATACCCGGCAGATGACCGTTTGAATTGCCAATAGAACTATATGGTATGCTGCGTATATACGTTTTTCCATCCCATTTGTCCGGAAGCAACGGAAACATTTCAATATAAGTACGTTCTCCTTCGGAAAGATATGGACGCACATACTTATATGACGATATGATGACGGGCTCGCCGGATATTGGCTCCCTTATCATACAGCCGCTGTCATAGTAACCGTAACCGCGTATATTTTTTCCGGTTCTCAAAACCGTCACATTGTACATGTTTCTGTTTTTATTTCTTATTTTTCCAATTCTGTTTCTTCCCGCAAGAATATACATTACAATAAGAACCGCCGCACACATTCGTACAAGCGTGACCGCCGTTACCTTTCCGTTTATGAAATAATTGAATACCCCGCCCATGGCAAACGCGTTGAAATACCACACGCCGGTCAGAGAAATGAGCTTCAAAAAATCTATGTACATTCTGCGGTAATATAATACAAATATAATAATACAGGAGAATACCATCCCGGTTAAAAATGATACGGCTAACCTGTTGCCATTTACTAAAACAAAGCAGGAACCGGCTGCACCGATAAACGCCCCGGCAATTATTCTTGGAAATGTACTGACAGAATTGACTAACCACATATATGTGATAATAAGAAAACAGTCCATCAAAAAGTTGATTCCAAAAAACACGTCAATGTATATCTTCGTCTTTCACACTCCTTCCTCATTAACCGCGTGCAATGCGCCGCATAACGCTAATGTCAGCAGCCCTCCGGCGCAGGTATAATCCCCATGCGCAGCGGGTTATCGACTTCATGAAACGATTATAAGACATTCCCTTTGCAGAAAATGTCTTATACGGTCAGGTTATATTCTATTATTGGTTGACACACTTTGCTATATTTCGCCAGTTATGCCGCATAACAAGGAAAGCTTCATACCGGCTTCACGCCGGCCGCCGTACAAAAGCTAATAATACTCACACGAATTTCATATCAAGACTTCCCTTTCCGTCCATACACGAAAATATCCCATACGCCCCGTTCACTACGGTAAACTGCGGAGGCTTATGCCCTATGTCCGCACCCGTTATTATCGGTACGTTATATTTTCCAAGCTGGTTCATAAGCGCCTCGTCATATGTCGTATCGTATTCCGGAGTAAAAAATGCAGGTCTTCCAAACACAAACCCTTTTACATTCTCAAACCATCCGGCTTCACCGAGCTGCCACAATCCCCTCTCGATATCTGCGCCGCCGAGACTGAAACTCTCAATAAACCATAGTATTCCATCACGTCTGTAACGCTTTACGTATTCCTTTACATGGTCATATTTTGTGCCGGCAAGATTCAGAAGAACGTCAAGGCATCCCCCCGTAAGACGTCCGGCCACAGACACCCCGCCGCTTTCATTTATACACTTCCATTTAACAGGCGTATCAAGCACATATCCTTCCTTCCCGGTCTCGGACTGAACCCACTCGTCCTGATACTTGTCAAAACTGTACTGCGTTACAGTTTCTCCGGAGAGAATGCGCCAGTTGTCAATAACCGATTTGTGCCATTCCTCCATCGCAAAGGTATTAAAATTGTCCCCGTATAGGGAAGCGATATCATAGCACGTACTGAGAATGAAGCCTATGGACGTATTATCTGAAAATCCCTGAAACCACTTAGGCCTGCGGCAAAGCTCGCCAAATGGAACAAAGGTCAGCATCTCCATCAGAAAGTCGCCGCCTTTTGCAGCAAACACAGCCTTTGCCCCGCTAAGCCACGCCTCGGTAAATTCATCCGCCCTTTGCTTTGCGTCCGAGCTTCTGCCTTTCTCACTCTTTCTGACATCCGGCGTTTCAAGCGTCTCAACACCCCGCTCCCTGAGGGCCGCCTTTGCCCTGTCAAGTCTTATAAAGTCAATTTCATCTGCATTACCATTGGATGGCGCCGTCACATAGACCGTATCGCCCCTTCTGATAAAATCCGGATATATCATTAATATTCCTCCAGTTTTTCAGGCTCATCATAAGTTTCACCAAACAGCTCGACAGTAACGCTTTTCATTATCTGCGGCGTTACCGGCCTGTCCGAGTAATCCGTAGCCGTCTCCGCTATCTTGTTGACAGTGTCCATTCCCTCCGTCACTTTTCCAAATGACGCATACATTCCGTCAAGATGCGGCGAATCCTTGTGCATGATAAAAAACTGCGAGCCCGCCGAGTCAGGCATCTGCGAACGTGCCATTGACAGTACACCCGCCGTATGCCTGAGATTGTTTTCAAAACCATTTGACGAAAACTCTCCCGGAATTGCATATCCCGGTCCGCCCATACCGGTTCCCTGCGGACAGCCGCCCTGTATC
Organism: Lachnospiraceae bacterium; assembly: GCA_022790615.1. Taxonomy (GTDB): domain Bacteria; phylum Bacillota; class Clostridia; order Lachnospirales; family Lachnospiraceae; genus V9D3004. Next base: position 15,615 of record JAAVXK010000016.1, on the reverse strand, counting down.
ATGAAACCGTTAATTACCCTGTGAAATACAAGACCGTCGTAATATTTTTTCTGGATAAGCGATATGAAATTCTTCACTGTGTTCGGCGCGATTTCAGGAAAAAGTTCCGCCTTAACCGTGTCTCCGTTTTCCATAGTTATAGTTACTATAGGATTATTCTCTGCCATAATTGTACCAAACCTTTCTTATTTTTTGTTTTTCTCCCGCCTGCGGGCAGGGCTGTTATCCGGTAATTATACAGCATCAAATATATCTTCGCAAGATATTCCGGTAATTCCCCGCACAAACGCATGAATAAATAATTATATTCATCATTCAGGCAATAACAATACCGCCGCCTGTACTTGATAGTTATATATACCAAATACAAGCGGCGGTATCTACTTAATATAATTAATATCCGATTATTTCGCTAACACTCTGGCAAACAGTTTCCTTGTTATTACAACATCACCCTTTGTCAATGTTACTGTTATTGTAATAAATGATGAAATAGTTGACCCTCGTGTTACTTTTCCTGTTTGCAATAATCTGAACTTCCTTCTTTTCAAGGTATTCCTCTCGTATTAGGATACGCTGCGTTTACCCGGTCAAGCTCCGCCTGTGTAAGCCTGAGCACTGTTCCGTGACGTTTCTTTAGCCGGTCAAAAGAGTAGTCGTTTCCGCTGCTTAACAGCTTCCAGGATGCTCCCGTTGTGTCCTCAATATCCGTTGTCGTTATCGGCAGGTAGCCTGCTCCCGCCGCATACTGGTCCGCCATGAGTACGTACTCCGGCTTCTCAGGGTCCGCCCAGTCCCTCTTGTTCAGCTGGAACAGCTCCGGCCCCTCGAGCGACGCGTTCGTGAGCGCTACTATTTTTTGACCGGTAAGGTCAAGCCCCAGCTCGTCAAGGTCATATACCTTCTCCCAGCTCGAAGCGTCAAGAAGGGTCTTTGTTTTCATTATCCTGATGCCGCCGTTCTTCTCAGCGTTGTCCCCGTCCTTGGAAGCGCTGTAGTAGGTGTCGCCGATTTTAAGGATTGTCGTATCGATTATCTCCCTTGCTTTTCCGTCTTCTTCCCCGTCCATCTGGTTATCAATAAGCAGCTTTGTATTCGAGAAGTTTACAAAGTCCCTGGTCGCCACATAGTAGATGGCGTTTGGCTTCGCCTTGTATTTTGTCTCCGGGTTCATGATGCTTGACGCAAAGAAGATAATGTACTGCCCTGATACGTCGTCATATATCATCTCCGGCGCCCATGCCATTCCCGCATTCTCCGGCGCAACCTTGATGTGCTTCGGTGTTCCCCAGTCTACAAGGTCTGTTGACTCCCACAGCACCAGATAATGGCTTCCCGTTGTGCTTGGGTCATAGTAGCCCTGCTCGTTTTTCTTCCATCCGCCCCTGTGGTAGATGGAAAGGTCCGTCGCGATTAGGAAGTATCTGTCTCCTTCCGGCGAACGGTAAAGATATGGATCCCTTACACCTTTCTCACCCACCGTGCTTCTAAGTACAGGCTGGCCGCAGTTCATGTCTGTAAAGTTGAGCCTGTTGCTGCTTGTCGCAAAGTATATCTGCTCGCCGTCAGCGTCTGATTCGCCGATAAAATGCCCGAAAAGATATCCTGCATAATCATCCTCCGTGATAGCCGCAGGTGCCTTCAGAACATTCACGTTAATTGTTTTTGTTGCTACTTCATTTCCTTTTTTAACAGTAGCTGTAAGCGTAATATTCTGGTCGCTTGTTCCCCTTGTTACCACTCCGGCCGCTTTCCCGTCCATAACCGTATCTGTGATAACACTTGCATTGCTGCTCTTCCATATAATTGCTGCTCCGTCTAATTCTTCCGGAAGTGTGATGTTGCCGCGTACAGCTCCCTCATCCGGAATTGTAATAGAATCTAATATCTTCTGCATCGCTGTTGATGGAACGTCATTTTTTGCAGGTATCTCCGTCGCAGGCGTTTCCGTTACAGGCGTCTCCATTACAGGCGCTTTTGTTACTGCGATATCGCCAGGCGGAATTGTTGCAGTAACCAGCTCTACTTTTTTATTTTTAACGGTAACTCTACATTTTAACGTTTTAACCTTTTTACCAAGTCTGTATTTTGCAGTTATAGTAGCTTTTCCTGCTTTGATACCCTTAATATGTGCTTTGACGTTTTTACCTTTCGTAATTTTTTTTGTTATTGCCGCAACCTTTTTGTTGCTTGTTTTCCATGAAACTTTTGCTTTCTTAACACTATTTTTCACTTTAACAATTTTAGTACTGCCAACTGTTATTGATACTCCGGCTTTACTAAGTGCAGGCTTCTTTGCTGCCTGTATTGCAGTTATATCGCCTGGAATTAACGAAATAACCATAGACAGCACCAAGGCACTTACAAGTATACTCTTAGCATTTTTCATGTAATTCCCCCTTTTTCCGTTATTACGGCTTATTATGTTGCAATATAACTGTAGTATAGCACAGATTTGATATAAAATCCATTTAATTGAAAATTGCAGATACACGGATGCCGTTGAGCTATAAAAATCAGCAAGTCAAATACCCCGCAGCAAGCTACGGGGCATGACTTGGCTTCTTTTTACCAAGTTCGCCCCAAGGGGCGGGGTATTTGACCCGCGCGCGTCTACGCTCCGCTTCGGTCAGCGCTAAACGAACATCCACCGGATGTTCAGCGCCGCCAATTGCAAGCAAGCTTGCGTTTGGCTCGTTGCGTACGCGAGAATAAAAATGATTTTTTTGCAAAATCTATTGACAAAGCTAATGCTTCGCAATATGATGTATAACGTAAGAGGAGGTATGGTATGGACGTTCAGTTGAAACGAGGTCTTTTGGATGTTTGCGTTTTAGCAGCTATTAAAAGCGAAGATTCATACGGCTACAAGATTATAAAAGACATGAAGCCGTATATTAAACTTTCCGAATCGACCCTATATACCATTTTGAAACGCCTGGAAGCAGCGCATATGTTGAGTGTTCGCACTGCTGAACACGGCGGCAGGCTTCGGAAGTATTACCATATTACCGAAGAAGGACTGAAACGTATCGAGGAGTTCAAAGTCGAGTGGAAGGAAATTTTAGCAATTTATCGATTCGTAACCAAGGAGGAGGATGGTAATGAGTAAACAAGAATTTCTTGCGCAGCTGCGTAAAGGTTTATCCGGATTGCCGCAGGATGACATTGAGGAACGTTTGACGTTTTACAGTGAAATGCTTGAGGACCAGATAGAAGAAGGTCTCTCGGAGGAGGAAGCGGTTTTGGCAGCAGGCACTATTGATGAAATCGTCCAACAAGTAATAGCAGATATTCCTCTTGTAAAAATTGCAAAGGAAAGAAATAAACTCAAACGGCATCTGAAAGCGTGGGAGATTGTACTCCTGGCACTTGGCTCTCCAATATGGCTTTCGTTAGGCATTGCCGCAGTCGCCGTTATTTTCGCGCTTTATGTTTCATTCTGGTCTGTGATTATTGCATTGTGGGCGGTGTTTGCTTCGCTCGCTGTTTGTGCTGTCGGCAGCGTGCCGGCGTGTGTTATTTTAACTGCGCGCGGCAATTCTTCCTCCGGTGTGGCTATGCTCGCCGCAGGAATTGTTTGCGCAGGGCTTTCTGTTTTTATGTTTTTCGGATGTTTAGAAGTAACAAAGGGATGCTCTATTTTCACAAAAAAAATTGCAATATGGATTAAGAATTGCTTTATCAAGAAGGAGGAGGCGAGATGAAAATGATAATAAAAGTATGGCTTATGATAGCAGGTTCTCTTGTGTTGATAGGATGTATCCTTTTTGTGGTTGTTATGTCAACGCTTAAATGGGATTTCACAAAACTTTCAACGGTTAAGTACGAAACAAATACTTATGAAATTGACGAAACATTCAGCGATATATCAATGACAACGAATACCGCAGATATTATCTTTGCTTTGTCAGATGACGGAAAGTGCAGAGTGGAGTGCCACGAGGAAGAAAACGCAAAGCATTCGGTCACCGTTGAAAATAATGTACTTGTTGTTAAAATCGACAATCAAAAATCTTGGTATGACTATATCGGATTCAGCTTCGGTTCGCCAAAGATAACGGTTTATCTTCCGAAAACGGAATATAACGCACTATCCATTAACGAAAGCACTGGAAATGTTGACATACCGAAAGATTATTCATTCGAGAATGCTGATATTTCTTTGAGTACAGGTAATGTTGATTTTTGTGCAGCTGCTTCAGGGTCGATTAAAATTAATACAAGCACCGGTAATATTAATATAGAGAATACCTCCGCCGGTTCACTCGACCTTTCCGTTTCCACAGGCAGAGTGACTGTTTCGGGGGTGGCCTGCGAGGACAGTATTACGGTAGGTGTATCGACAGGCAAAGTAATCTTGACAGATATTTCGTGCAAAAGCGTAATTTCAAGCGGAACTACAGGAAGTATATCCATGAGTAATGTTATTGCCGCAAATAAGTTCTCCGTTGACAGAAGCACGGGTAATGTGAAATTTAGTGGCTGTGATGCCGGCGAGATATATGTAGAAACAAGTACAGGAGACGTTACCGGCAGTTTTCTTTCCAACAAGGTGTTTATTACCGATACCGATACCGGCAGCGTCGATGTCCCGAAAACAGCAACAGGCGGCAGATGCGAGATTAATACAAGCACAGGAGATATTAAAATAAAAACCGACTGAATACCAAAAATCTCCTAATAATATTCCATAAGTATAAACAGAGCCGTTATACAGTGGCATAGGGATAATCGGGGTCTGTCTTAGTAAAATACAAATCCTCGTTATCTATACATTGAACAGGACAGACAGTGTATAAACATCTGCCTGCCCTGTTTTGTAAGCTGTAAATTCTATAACAACCTGCCTCAACAATTCTCAAGTCCGGCTTTCTTCAGCATCTTGATGTAACCTGCCAGCTTCTTTTTCGGCGCAGTTACTTTAACTTTATTAATACCTGTTTTTACAAACGCCTTTTTGGCCGCCTTTTTAAGTTTAGCTGATTTTATGTCAATAGTCTTTATATTCTTGCAGTTATAAAATGCCGATTTTTTTATTTCAACAACATTTTTACCGATAGTGACTGATTTTAGATTTTTGCCGCCGCTAAACGTCTTTTTTCCTATGGAAGTGACCTTGTAGCTGACTCCTTTGTATTTTACGGCTGCAGGTATGACTGCCTTCTTACTCTTTTTACCGGTAAACGACACGGTCGAAACAGTCTTTTTATCCGCGCTTGTTATCTTATATTTAAAAGCGCCCTTTTTAAATGTTTTTACGCTTTCCGAAAGCTTCACTTCTTTGTCTGTATCGGAACTGCCTGTCTGACTGCCGCCACTGACTCCGGGAACATTCACGTTAGTATCTTTATCTTCCCCGCTATTCTCGTCCTCAGAAAGGTTCTCCGCCCTTGGAACGGTATTCACTGTCACTGAGCAGGCTTCAAGACTTCCCGACGACGCAGTAACGGTAAAATTGCCTGCGTTTTTTGTTGAGCGCACAATCACAAGCGCCTTTCCGTTAAACGCACTGCGGCTCCATTCGCCGTTTTTATCCTTGTAGCGCTCCCTCGACGTCGGGTCTCCATTGTCAACTCCGACAATCTCACCGTCGCCTGATATGCTAAATTCTATTTTATTTGAAGCAGTCGGCATAAAATTACCATACTCGTCCGTAACGTCCACGGTAATGTAACTTAAATCTCTGCCGTCACTTACAATAACAGTTCTGTCAGCAGATGCATTAAGTTGTGCCGCTTCTCCAGCAGTAACAACCTTGTCCCTCGCAATCTCTTTGCCTGATTCATCATATGCAATCGCTTCAATCGCAGTTCCCACCTTATATTCCCACGGCAGGGCCCACTCAAGATAAAGCCTGTCGCTGTCCTCGGACTGCTGCTGATATTTCATGCCGTAGTTAGTCTGTTTCTGTGCAAACTCTTTCTTACCCTGCGACACGCCGTCCACAAACAGCTCTACACAAGGCGCGTTGGAATATATTCTCACCGGTATTTTACCTATTGATTCATCGCTGTAGTTAACTTTCTCTTTATCGTCGAGGTAGTCGAGCGCTGATTTTTCAGGATAGGTTACCTTTTTCCTCATAGCGTCGTTTTCCCAGTTCCAGTGCGGCATTATATGAACCATCGGATTGTCTTTTACGTCTGTCCACTGGCTCTGGTACAGATAATACCTGTCCTTTGCAAAACCGCATGTGTCGACTATTCCAAAATAGGAGCTTTTTGCTGTTCCATAAAACGGCGTCGGCTCGCCGATGTAATCAAATCCTGTCCAGACAAACTGTCCTGCTATGAACTGTCTGTCCCTGTCAAATATAAGCGCCTCCGTCACATTTCTTCCAAACCTTGCGGTGCGGTTGTCATATTCCGAGAGCTGCCTGCCGGACACTGCGTCATCAGCCAGATTTCCGTCTACATTGTCCACCGCGTGGTCCCCTGATATCCACGGACTCGCATAATACCCTCTTGAGCTCACAGTTGAAGTCGTCTCGGAGCCAAATATTTTCCAATCAGGTCTGTCAGCGTGAAGCGAATCATAATAAGCCTCGCCGTAATTAAGGCCCACGAGGTCCAGCTCGTCATTCACCTGCTTCATTATGGTCGGGTTTGACCAGTCAAGCTTATATTTATTTTCTCCCATAGACGCCGGGTGCACGCTGTCAACCTCTTTTACCCAGCTCATTATCTCGCTCACATAAGAAATGGCTTCGCGTTCAGTAGTCTCATTGCATTCATTTCCTATGCTCCACATTATGATAGAAGGACTGTTGCGGTCTTTTTTTATAATCTGCTGCAAATCATATTTTCCCCACGTAGTTCCGTCCTCTACGCCCGGATAGGTGCATTCGAGCATAAAAAACTGTTTTCCATAGTCGTAGTCGTTCTTTCCCTTCCACCATGTGTCAAACGACTCCTCAAATACCATAATTCCCATCTCGTCACACAATTTTATGAACTTGGGTGACGCCGCATTATGCGAAGTTCTTATAGCGTTAACTCCCATCTCTTTCATAATCTTAATCTGTCTGCGAAACGCCGCCTCATTGCCCTCCGCCCCCAGAGCTCCCTGGTCGTGGTGCAGGCATACACCATGAAGTTTCATCCATTCACCGTTTAAAGAAAATCCCGTGTCGGCGTCAAAGTTAAAATATTTAAATCCAAACCTGGTTTCATATGTATCAACCACTTTTCCATCCAACAGAACTTCCGTCTTCATATTATAAAGTTTCGGATTGTCAACACTCCAAAGTTCTGGATTGTCTACAGTCATCCGCTGTGATACATTGAGAACGCCACCGGCCTCTACGGAACAGGCTTCACTGACAACCGGCTCCGCGCCGGCATATGCCTTGACCCCGTAATAGTTCATAACGGTATTTCTGACTGAAACCCAGGCTGCGCCAGAGGATTCATTCACTACGTTTGTAGATATGTCAACCGTAGCCTTGCCTGACGGATACTCGTACTCAAGGTCCGGTGTCGTCACCACCACACCGTATTTCTCAACGTGCACCGGCTCGGTAACGGTCATGTACACATCCCTGTATATTCCGCTTCCGCTGTACCACCTGCTTGTGTAGCCCGATTTCTTATCGTCTGTGACGTTAGATACGCTCACAGCAATTACATTTTCCGTTTTCCCATCGCATGTTACATAGTCGGTTATATCAAAACTGAAAGGTACATATCCGTTCGGGTAGTTGCCGACAAGCTGTCCGTTTACATAAATATAGCTGTCCTGATATACGCCGTCAAAATCAATGCTGATTCTTTTACCGGACAGATTCTGCGGAAGTGTAAATGATTTTCTGTACCATCCGTTCCCTCCCCTGAGCGAGCCTACGCCGGAACCTATCGAGCCCTCGAAGTCCCTGTATATACTCCAGTCGTGTGGCAGCGTCACATACTCCCAGCCCGAGTCATCATAGTCGACCGTCTCCGGTTTTCCCGAAGGTTCAAGGCCAAACGACCAACCGTCGTTAAAGGATACCGTTTTCTCAGCTGCAAACGATAAAGATTCAACATCCCGTTTTTCATTTGCGGGATTGTGCGCATCAGCACATCTGTACGGAATCGCACCCGTCAGAACGCCGGCGGATAACACAAGACACAGCAAATTACCGCAGCGTTTCCTGAATGATAATTTCATAGTATACCCCCTTAAAATCAATTGTTTTTATACTTCAAGTATATATTTCGCATCATCTGTATTCAATAATTATAGATAACTAATTTATAATATTTTAACAGGAATACTTACACGGATATTGGCGACGCTGAATATCTGAAATATGATTATTTCACATTGCATAAAACATAGTACAAAAAAATATTATTTTAATTTTATAGTGAAATTATTACACTAATGTAGTATAATATCACAATATTAACTCCATATTTTATCACACTGACGACAGACTTTACTAATAAATTTAGGTGACAATAGGTCTATTTTCATCACAGAGTAAATGTATTAAAATTGCGACACAATATTTTGAGGAGATACGTCGCATCGTTAAAAGATATACAAATATAATCTGACGAACTTTTTTGACTTGGAGGCGCTGATATGCTATCAGAAAATATTGATTCATACACTGAACTAAATGTAGAATACGAACTGCCGTTTTACCTGCGCTCAACAGGATATAACGACTTTACAAAAGGCGCGGATTATCCGAACGGTTATATGCGTCACTACATATGTATTGTGCTGGAGGGCAAATGCCTTCTAAAGGCCGGAACATATTCCTATCACCTGAAGAAAAACGACGGTTTTTTTATCAGGGCTCACTTTCCGTTCTCCTATAAATCAATTACAAAAAACTGCCGTACACAGTGGATTTCTTTTGACGGGTATGCGACGATTCCTCTTTTTTCGAGACTTGATTTACAGAATTATATGATATTCCACAATTTGGACTGCGACAGCCTGTCATATTCGCTGTCGCAGATGTATTATATTTCAATCAACGGCGACCTTACGAGCAAGCTGAACAATTCCGCCCTGACTTACAAATTTCTTATTGACGTATATACGCAGTCGGAACAGGGAATAGCAAATTCAGACGGCGCATACAAAAATAACGCGTTCTTATTTGCCAAGAGATATATAGACCAGTTTTACATGAACGATATTACACAGCCTGAGATAGCGGATGCCGCAGGTATTACCCCACAGCATCTTTGCCGCCTGTTCAAAAGCAATATACATATGACCCCTGTGCGTTACTTAAACGAGATACGCATAGGCCAGGCCCAGATTTTATTGAGGAAAACCTCACTTTCGATAGTGCAGATTGGCGAAAAGGTCGGCTTTGCAACCCCTCATTATTTTTCCAGCACATTTAAACGCATATGCGGCAATACGCCTTCACAGTACCGTGAAATTGCGCGCATAGCAGCCAACAGTAATTAGGGAAACGCTTCATTAAAACAACGCTTCATTATAAAGAAATATTGTATAAATTAATTTAGTAATTCCCAATAATCCTGACATTGTCGGCATCACGGTTAATTACCGACAACGCGTTTTTGACCCCCTGCATTTTCAGGTTGCCGGCTATGTCGACAAAAAACCTGTACTCCCACGTCTTTTCTGGAATCGGCCTCGACTCTATCTTCTCTAGGTTTATTCCGTTGTGGTAAAAATGTGATAATATTCTGTACAGCGCACCGCTCTCATGCTTTAATTCAAACGATATGCTTATCTTCCTTGAGCTGTCAATGTATGTTTTTTTGCCTGACAGTATTACGAAGCGCGTGCTGTTGTTGTTTCTGTCATTGATTACATTCTCAAGTATCTCAAGTCCGTACACCCTTGCCGCCTGCACTCCCGCTATAGCTCCGACAGACCTGTCGTTTCCCTCGACGACGAGCCTTGCGCCCTCCGCGGTGCTTGACTTCTCGACCGGCTTTATGTCAGGGTGGGCCTCAAAAAATGAAGGGCACTGCATGATTCCCTGTATATGCGAATACACTTTCTTTATATCCGCTACGCAGCTGCCCGGCAGTCCGAGAAGCGCGTGCTCTATTTTTATAATCTGCTCTCCCACAATATATATATTATAATCGCCTATGTGGTCGTATATATCGGTAATACCGCCTGTCGATGAATTTTCTATCGGGACGACTCCGTAATTCGCTTCCCCGCTCTCGACCGCCCGCATTACGTCGGTAAACGACGGAATGGCGAACGACTTGTACCCCCCCTCGCCAAAGAAACTCTCCATAGCCCTCTGGGAATATGTGCCCTCTGTTCCAAAGTAAGCAATCTTTGTGTCAGGTTCTACCGGGAGGCTGTTAATTCCCTGAAACTCTATTTCATAGTCCAAACCCGAAACGTATTTTTCATTCTCGTAAAACTCCTCCAAAAGCTTTGACACGTTTTTTCCGCGTACGGGATGAAGCGCATACGGGGCAATCTGCGCAAGAGGCCTTAAAACAAATTCCCTGTTAAGCATCTCAGGGTGCGGGATATTAAGCGTTTCGTCGCCAATCACAAGATTATCATACAGTATAATATCTATGTCTATAGTTCTCGGCCCCCAGTGAAGCTCACGTTTTCTTTCGCCGTCCTCCTCTATTTTATTTATCACGGTCAGAAGCTCGTGCGGACTGTGCAGAGTCTTTATCTTTACCGCTGTGTTTAAAAAGTCATCCTGTTCCGTAAATCCCACCGGAGCGGTAACAATATAATCCGCAACGCCGCACACTTCTATGCAATCGTCTGACCTCAGCGCTTCAATCGCTTTGTCAAGATTACGTTTTCTGTCGCCCATATTAGAGCCAAGGCTCAGATACGCATCGTGCCGGGCACGCTCAATCTTTACCGACACGTTGTTTACAGGAAGATGTATGGGCGCCCAGGGTTTCTTTATCTCAACGGTAATTTTATGAACCGTTTTATATTTTTTCAGCAGCATGTCCGCGAGCTTCTGCGCAACCGACTCAATCAGTCTGAACGTATTGCCCTCGACAAATTTTTTAATATCCTCGCATACCCCGGCGTAATTGACTGTCATATCAATATCATCGCGCCTTCCGGCCTCCGCTATGTCGGTATACATGCTGACAGATACGCAGAACTTCTGTCCTACCACATTTTCCTCAGGCATAACGCCGTGGTATGCAAACACCTCAAGCTCATCAACGGTTATCACATCAAGTTTACTCATAGTCTGACACATCCTCGTCTCCCATTCTTTTATATCATTAAATCCAATAATTATATTCCCGCTAATCCAAACCCGGCATACACTGTTATTTTAGTAAGCACTGACAATGATTTATTGAAGTTTGAATTTCAAAATATTTTCAAGCATCTTTATGAACTTTACATTGCTTCCGACGTCGTGTACCCTCACAAAGCTGCAGCCTCCGAATACCGCGCATGCGGTCGTCGCAAGCGTTCCCTCCATACGCTCATTTACAGGAACATCGAGCGTAAGCCCAATCAATGATTTGCGTGAAGTCCCCAAAAGCACCGGATAGCCCATGCTTTTAAACTGTTCTACGTTGGCAACCATGCTCATATTCACGCCGTAATCCTTCGCAAACCCCACGCCGGGGTCTATCACAATCTTATCCCGGTCTATTCCGGCACGCTCAGCTATGTCAACCGACTCCTTTATCTCAGCATATATGTCGTCATTTATTTTTTCAATTATTTGTTTGGATTCAGCATATTTGCCATCATTTATTTCGACGTCATCTGATTCACGGCAGGTTTTTACACTGAAGTACTCTGCATTGATACCGCACTCGTATTTGTGCTCTGCGTTATGCATGATACATACCGCCGCGCCGCTATTCTTCAAAACCTCGGCCATCGGTATATCATTGCCGGCATATTTAAGCCCCCACACATCGTTTATCATGTCAGCGCCGCTGTTCAAAGCCTCCCTCGCCACCCTGCTGTGGAAAGTGTCGGCTGAAACGGGAACGTCAAATCTTTTCTTTATATTTTCTATAACGGGGATAAGCCTTCGCAGCTCCTCGTCGTCGCCTACAAGTTCAAACCCCGGCCTTGTAGACTCAGCGCCTATATCAATTATATCCGCGCCCTCCTCTATCATACGCTCCGCGTGCCTGACAGCGTCGTCAACGCTGTTATATTTTCCTCCGTCTGAGAATGAATCAGGCGTGACGTTGAGTATCCCCATAACGTACGTCCTGCCGCTGTCCATAAAGGACTTTCCTCCGATAACCATTTTATCTATTTCCTCCTAATTGTATTTTTAAGCAAATTATCCGACATGCTACTGTGCTCCACATCATTGCCCTGTATTATCAGTTGAAAAATAACTGCTCATACCGCTGTACATAGACAGAGAGCCGAACACGATGTACGCATTTTTCTTTCCCGAAGAGTTGCCGTGAGTCTCCCTGCGGCCCTCAAGTAAACGGATTACCTGCGACGGCTTCATGTCGGAATGCGGCATCACGGTAATATCACATTCCCTTTTTATAATATCCGCAAGTTTATCCGCATTTTCGGCCCTGCCCCCCTCGGCTGTGACAGTGTGAACCTCGTCAAATACTCCGGTAAGCTGCCTTGCCATACCTGATATATCTTTGTCGGCAAACACTCCCATGATTCCCACACGGATATACTCATCCCTGTCCAGAAGCTGTTCCACGGACTCGCCAAGTTTTTTCACTCCTGCAGGATTGTGCGCCCCGTCATATATGACAAGCGGTTCATTGGATATGAGCTCAAAACGCGCCGGCCATTTCGCTTTCAAAAGCCCCGCCCTGACTGCGTCATAACTGATATCGCCTGACAGAAGCTTTACCGCCTCTATAGCGACAGCCGCATTTTCCGGCTGATATACGCCGGCAAGCCCTATCTCGTATGTACGCCCACCGTAATAAAACCTCGTTTTGCCGAGCGAATACTCACAGCTGCCAATGCTCCGCCTGTATTGTATTGATATTGAGTTTTTCTTTGCAGCTTCCTCGAGTACATATAAGCTTTCCTTAGGCTGTTTAGCGCTCACGGCCTTACATCCGGGAATCATTATTCCGGCCTTGTCAGCCGTAATCTCCCCAATCGTTTCGCCCAGATACTTCATGTGGTCGTAATCTATAGCCGTAAATACACACAATTCCTTGCCGGACACCGCGTTCGTCGCATCATTAATTCCTCCCATGCCGCATTCCAATATTACGTAATCAACGCTTCTGTCCCTGAACGACAGGAGCGACATCAGCGTTTCTATCTCAAACTCAGACGGGCAGATACCTTCAGCTTCAACAGCCTCTTTTATTGACGTGATATATTTCGCCACACTTTCCTCGCTGATATATTCAACGGCGTTCCGGGAAACAAACTGGATTTTTTCGCAGTACCCGGTAACAGCCGGAGAAACGTATCTGCCAACCGTGAATCCCGCCTCGGCTAAAATACTTGCAATAAATGCCGATGTAGAACCTTTCCCGTTGGTCCCCGCAACATGTATTATCTTTAATCCCGCATCGGGCATATCAAACAGCGACAGCAGACTCCGCATTCTTTCAAGTCCCATTGATACTCCGCACTTTTCCCGCACTTTAACAATATACTGCATACAATCATCGTAATTCATTTTACTACCGTCGCCTTTCACATTAATATATCAGATAAATACGTACACCAGAATCAAGAATCTATAAATTAAAAAATTCGCCAGTCACACTTTCTGTAACTGGCGGAGCTTTATTTTACAAGCTATAATATTTATTTTATTATCCTTACCTTGAGCACGCCGTCAATAGCTTCGAGCTTCTTAACCATTTCATCCGTCGAAGGGGAGGCAATATCAATTATAGAATACGCATAGTCGCCGCGGCTCTTGTCAAACATGTGCTCGATATTGACGCCTGCGCCCGAGAACACGCCCGCACAGTTGGATATTAAATTAGGCACATTTCTGTGGCAAATCGTTATACGTCCGGCCGACTGGCATACGCCGGCATTGCACGCGGGATAGTTGACCGAGTTAACTATATTTCCATTTTCAATGAAATCCACCATCTGCTGAACCGCCATAACGGCACAGTTATCTTCCGACTCCTCCGTAGATGCTCCGAGATGAGGGATTACAATTGTATTTTTCATTTTTACAACATTGGCGTTCGGGAAATCAGTCACATATTTTGCAACCTTTCCTGATTCAAGCGCAGCTGCCAGGTCACCATCATTTGCGAGAATGTCCCTTGCAAAGTTGAGAATGACAACGCCGTCTTTCATGCTGTTTATAGCTTCTTCATTAATCATTCCCCTTGTATCGTCGAGAAGCGGAACATGTACTGTTATAAAGTCGCATTTAGAATATATGTCCTCTCTGTTCTTTACAAGATGCACATTCCTTGAAAGGTTAAGCGCATTGTATACCGAGAGATACGGGTCGCATCCATATACTTCCATTCCGAGCGCGCTTGCAGCGTTTGCCACGATTACTCCTATAGCCCCAAGTCCGATTACTCCGAGCTTTTTACCCTTAATCTCGCTGCCCGCAAATGCCTTTTTAGCCTTCTCCGCTGACTTTGCAATATTTTCATCAGAAATATTTTCCTTAACCCACTCTATTCCGCCTACGATATCCCTTGAGGCGAGCATCAGCCCTGCCAGTACAAGCTCTTTTACTCCGTTTGCGTTGGCTCCCGGAGTATTGAAAACAACGATTCCTTTCTCCGCGCATTTGTCAAGCGGTATATTGTTAACGCCGGCGCCGGCACGCGCGATAGCCTTGAGGCTGTCAGGCATGTCAAGGTCATGCATTGCCGCGCTTCGCACAAGAACCCCGTCGGCATCTTCAAATGTATCAGTTATTTCATAATTATCATTAAGCATATCAAGTCCTACACCTGCAATCGGATTCAGACAGTTAATTTTTGTTGCCATAATACATCCTCTTTTCTTTTTGGGTTTATAATCGGTTATGAATTCTTTTTCTCAAACTCCCGCATGAATGCAACAAGTTTTTCAATACCTTCTTTTGGCATTGCATTATATATACTTGCCCTCATTCCGCCGACCGAACGGTGTCCCTTGAGGTTCTCGAATCCCGCAGCCTTTGCCTCGGCCACAAATTTTGCATCAAGCTCGGCGTCTCCCGTAACAAACGGAACATTCATCAGAGAGCGGTCTTCCTTAACAACCGTTCCCTTAAACAGACTGCTCTCATCAAGGAAATCGTAGAGAATCTTCGCCTTCTCTTCATTTTTCGCTTTCATTACCTCAAGTCCGCCCATCTTCTTCAGCCACTTGAATACTTTTCCGCATATATATATTCCGTAGCACGGCGGCGTATTATAGAGCGAATCGCTGTCGGCATGCGTTTTATACTGAAGCATTGTAGGAGTTCCCGGAAGAACCTCATCCGTTATAAGGTCTTCCCTTATTATTGCAATTACAACTCCCGCAGGACCTATATTTTTCTGCACGCCTCCATATACAAGCCCGTATTTTGATATGTCCATAGGCTCCGACAGGAAACATGACGAAACATCCGATACCAGAATCTTGCCTTTCGTATTCGGAAGTTTTTTGAACTTCGTGCCATATATCGTATTATTCTCGCAAATATATACGTAATCTGCATCCTCGCTGACAGGAAGGTCTGAGCAG